>JBKEAS010000150.1:0-7150 GCA_047972635.1 Anaerotignum sp. | reverse complement strand
CGGTAGCCAAAGAGCTTGGCATTATTTATGTAGATACAGGGGCCATGTATCGTGCGGTTGCTTATTTTTGTATGGAAAAAAATGTGAGTACGCTTGATGAAAAGTCTGTGCTATCTTTATTGAGTAAGATGAAGCTAGAAATCTTGCCACAAAGGGATGGTCAGCGTATTCTTTTGGATGGGCAAGATATTACCAATAAGATTAGAACGCAAGAGGTTGGACGAGGCGCTTCGGATGTTGCAAAAATTCGATCTGTTCGTCAAAAGTTGGGAGATATGCAAAAGGAAATGGCAGAAAATGCAACAGTGATTATGGATGGCAGAGACATAGGGACGCACGTTTTGCCAGAAGCTGAAGTGAAAATTTACATGGACGCAGGAGTAGAGGAAAGAGCCAAACGACGTATGGGTGAATTGGAAAGCAAAGGTGAAAGCCCTGTCTTTGATGTCATCAAAAAAGAAATCATCCTTCGAGATGAAGCAGATATGAACAGAGAGCATAACCCTTTGCGTCAGGCATCTGATGCAGTTTGTTTGGATACTACGAAGATGTCTATTGATGAAGTGGTGCGTGAAATTTTAATAATAACAAAACAGAGAATAGGGATGGTGTGAATATGTTGTTATATCCTTTTGTAAAAACGATTGTGAAACTGTATTATAAAATTATGTTTAAAGTAACGATTGTGGGCAAGGAAAATATACCTCAAGATGGAAGTGGCGTGCTTTGTTGCAACCATATGAGCAATTACGACCCATTGACGCTAGCTGTATTTATTGACAGATTACCCAGATTTATTGCAAAGAAAGAATTGTTTGAGAATAAAATTTTTGGGGCGTTATTGCGAAATTTAAAAGCATTTCCAATAGACCGAGATGTAGCGATGGATATGAAGTCGTTTAAAACCGCAATCAATGTATTAAAGAATGGCGAATTACTTGGTATTTTTGCTGAGGGTACACGTGTAAAAGAAGGTGAGGACAAAGCGGCGAAGGCAGGGGTTGCTGTGTTTGCATTAAAAGGAAATGCCCCTGTGATACCAGTGACGATTTCCGGAAAATATAAATTCCGCAAAGAAATTCGGATTGAATATGGCAAGCCCATGACGCTTGAGGAATATCAAGGAATGAAAATAACAACGCTTATGCTAGAAGAAATTACGGCGAAAATAATGGATAAGGTCCAAGAAATGAAGGTAAACTTATGAGCAAGGTGGAATTGGCGCAATCAGCAGGGTTTTGCTTTGGTGTAAAAAGAGCAATTGAGATGGCATATGAACAAATAAATAAAAATGAAAAGACATATTCATATGGGCCTCTTATTCATAATAAAGAGGTGACTGGTGATTTAGAAAAAAATGGTATCAATATTATTGAGAGTATTGACAATATTGAGAGTGGGACGGTTTTGGTGCGTTCGCATGGGGTTGGAAAAGGGATTTATGACGCTTTGGATGAAAAAGGAATTCGGATATTGGATGGGACTTGTCCTTTTGTAAAAAAAATCCACACGATTGTAAAAGAGCATCATGATGCAAACGAAGGGGTAATCATTATAGGAAATAGCACGCATCCGGAAGTAGTTGGAATTAATGGTTGGTGTGAAGATGCGGCAAATATTATTGAAACGGTTGAAGAAGCTTCGAAATTAGATTTACAAGAGGGTGGTTGTTATATCCTTGTGGTACAGACAACATTTCGCCAAAGTCTCTTTCATGAAATTTTGGAGGAGTTACAGAAAAAAGATATTCATCTGGAGGTATTTAATACCATTTGTTCGGCAACAGGAAAAAGACAGGCAGAGGCTGTAACTTTATCTCAAAAAGTCGACAAAATGATTGTAATTGGCGATAAAAAGAGCTCTAATACGCAAAAATTGGTGGAGATATGTAAAAAAAATTGCGAGAATACCGTTCACATTGAAACAATTTGCGATTTAGTGTTGAATATTTTTTCAAACGATGATAAAATAGGAATAACTGCGGGTGCGTCTACACCACCTGCAATAATTAAGGAGGTAGTTGTTACTATGAGCGAAGCATTTAATAATGCAGTACAAAATTTAGAAGGAAGTGAGGAAATTTCATTTGCACAAATGTTGGAAGAATCCCTCGTTACGCTGCATACAGGTGATGTTGTAAAAGGCACTGTTATTCAGATTGTAAATGAAGAGGTTTCTGTTAATCTTGGTTACAAGTCCGATGGCGTTGTTCCTAGAGGCGAATTTAGCAGTGATCCAACAGTAATTCCTAGCACGCTAGTTCAGCCTGGAGATGAGATTGAAGTATTCGTAGTTCGTGTAAACGATGGCGATGGTAATGTTCTTTTATCCAAAAAACGTATTGAAGCGCAAAAGGGTATGGAGGATATTGAAGTTGCATTTAACGAAAAAGCGGTTGTTACAGGTCTTGTGACAGAAGTTGTTAAAGGTGGCTTAATTGCAGTTGTAAACGGCGTAAGAGTATTTATCCCCTCTTCTCAGGTTTCAAATAGATTTATTGAAGACTTGAATGTTTTCAAAGGCAAAGAATTAGACTTTAATATCATCGAAATGGACAGAGTAAAACGTCGTATCATCGGTGGTAGAAAAGCTTTGGTTGAAAAAGAAATCGGTGCAAAGAGAGTTGCTTTATTTGCATCTATCGAAGCTGGTTCTAAAGTGAACGGTACTGTAAGCAGATTGACTGACTTTGGTGCATTTGTTGACTTGGGCGGTGTTGACGGTTTGATCCATATTTCTGAAATGAGCTGGGGAAGAATTTCCAACCCTAAGGAAATTTTAAAAGAAGGTCAGACAGTAGAAGTATTCGTTTTGGATGTAGATAAAGAAAAAGGCAAAATCAGCCTTTCCTTGAAAGACAGCAATATGAATCCTTGGAAGATTGCAGTTGAAAAATATGCAGTTGGCACAATTGTAGAAGGTAAAGTTGTTCGTATGGTACCTTTTGGTGCATTCGTTGAATTGGAACCTGGTGTTGATGGTTTGATACATATTTCTCAGATTGCAAACAAGCACGTTGTTAGACCAGAAGACGAATTAAAGGTTGGCGAAATCATTAGCGTTAAGGTTTTGGAAGTTAATTCTGAACAGAAAAAGATTAGCCTTTCTAAAAGACAAACAGAAGCTCCTTCAGAAGAAGAAGTAGTAGAAGAAGTTACTACAACAGAAGCTTAAGATATACAAAGTAGCGTTGCTGAAAAGCAACGCTTTTTTTGTGTGGTGAACCGAACAAGATTTGAAAGTGACTGAAAATACTAAAAACCGATAGAACGAGGGGCGTTTAGTGAGGAACGTAATAGTGAGTTTGTTTCATAAGCAGGTGTGGGATTTATGCGAAAAGCAAACCGATGAGCGTTAGCAGTATTTAGGGATTTTGATATATTTTGTGAAATGATAATGATAAGAACGCATATGTATAAAAAATATCGGATAATTTAACTAAAAAAACGACATTGTTGTTACGTTACATTTGTGATATACTTTTAAGAGTATATTTTCAGTGAGAGGAGAGTATCATATGCAAAAGCAACACATTCTTGGCCGCATTGATCATACTTTGTTAAGGCAAGATGCTACTTTGGCACAAATCGAGCAAGTATGTAAAGAAGCAATCGAATATAGCGTTGCATCCGTGTGTATTCCGCCTTTTTTTGTTTCTAATGTTGCATCTTTTACAAAAGGAGAAATTCCTATATGCACAGTAGTTGGATTTCCAAATGGATATCAAACGACGGCGACAAAAATATTTGAAGCCACGGATGCAATCAAAAATGGTGCGGATGAAATAGATATGGTTATCAATTTAGGCTGGGTAAAAGAAGGTCTATATGAAGAAATTTTGCAAGAAATCAATGCAGTCAAAAAAGTTTGTGGATATAAAGTTCTAAAGGTTATCATTGAAACTGTACTTCTTACGGAGGATGAAAAAATCCGTATGTGTGAAGTTGTAAGCCATTCAGATGCAGATTATATCAAAACAAGCACAGGCTTTGCCGGCGGTGGCGCGACATTAAAAGATATTGAACTTTTTTCGAAGTATACATTCGGCAATACCAAAATTAAGGCAGCAGGCGGGATTAAAACCATTCAAGATGCAGAAGAATTTTTGCAAGCCGGTGCTAGTCGTTTGGGTAGTAGTTCTTTGTTAGGTTTATTGGTGAAATAAAACAAGGTAAGGTAGATGGTACTTTTGTACTAAATATAAACAATTAGAGACACTAGGGAGGAAAATAAAATGAGTTTATTGAAAAGAGTAAGTGCAGTTACGATGGCGTTTGTGATGACGATGGGTTTGGCGGCTTGTGGAAGCAGTGCAACCTCTGAAGAATCGGGAACAACAAACAAGACTTATATTATTGCAACAGATACAACATTTGCTCCTTTTGAATTTAAAAATGATGCGGGTGAGTATGTTGGCATTGATTTGGAATTATTAGAAGCAATTGCACAAGATCAAGGCTTTGAATATGAGTTAAATCCATTAGGATTTTCTGCAGCAGTGCAGGCATTAGAAGCAGGTCAAGCAGATGGCGTTATTGCAGGTATGAGCATTACAGAGGAGAGAAAAGGTAGCTTTGATTTCTCGGAACCTTACTTTGACAGTGGTGTTGTTATGGGTGTTTCTGCAGATAATAGCGATATTACAAGCTACGAAGATTTAGCAGGTAAAACAGTTGCGGTTAAAGTTGCTACAGAAGGTGCAACATTTGCAGAATCTATTAAAGATGAATATGGATTTACGACAGTGGTTTTTGATGACTCTGTTGCAATGTATATGGACGTTTTGGTTGGCAATAGTGCAGCTTGCTTTGAAGATTATCCTGTAATGGGTTATTCAATTTCCCAGGGGATTGAGTTGAAGATGGTAACAGAGATGGAAGCTGGTAATTCTTACGGATTTGCAGTTGGTAAAGGTGAAAATGCGGAATTATTGGAAATGTTTAACGCAGGTTTTGCAAACCTAGTTGAAAGTGGAAAATATCAAGAAATTTTAGATAAATATATCCAGAGATGATTTTTTTTCAATAAAAAGTAATAAGGAGTAGTTGCAATGAATGTTTTAACAGATTTTTATGCATATGCAATGGAGATTTTACCGCAGCTTTCGCAAGGTATGGTTTTAACCATACAAATGACAGTTGTGTCGTTGGTACTGGCTTTGATCATTGGTATCATTTCTTGTATGTTCACCATTTCCAATGTGAAGATTTTAAATTGGATTTCAGCTTTTTATCTAAGTATCATTCGTGGCACACCTTTGATGGTTCAGGCGTTTATGATTTATTTTGGGATTACTTCTGTTTTGAATATTAGAATTTCACCTTTTGCTGCTGCTATTACCGTCCTTAGTTTAAATGCGGGTGCGTATTTGTCGGAAATTTTCCGTAGTGGTATTTTGGCAGTCAACAAAGGTCAGATGGAAGCGGGAAGAAGCCTTGGGTTACCCTATGGTGTGGCTATGAGAAAGATTATTTTGCCTCAAGCCATTCGAATTGTCATTCCTTCTGTAGTAAATCAGTTTATTATTACATTAAAGGATACCTCTATTCTTTCGGTTATCGGTTGTGCGGAATTGATGCGTCAAGGTAACCTGATTGTTGCTAGAAACTTACGTGGCTTTGAAACTTTTGCCGTTGTTGCGATCGTATACTATATCATGATTACAATTATGACCAAGATTTCAAAGGTTATTGAGAGGAGGCTAGCGAATGAAAAAGGTAAAGGTTGAAAATCTGAAAAAAAATTATGGTAAATTGGAAGTTTTAAAAGAAATTGATTTTGAGATCAGAGAAGGCGAAGTGGTCTGTCTGATTGGGCCTTCGGGTTCGGGTAAGAGTACCCTTCTCCGCTGCTTAAATGGTTTGGAAAAAGTCACAGAGGGGACTGTGATTGTTGATGATAATGAGTTGACGACGGAAAACTGTGATATTAATAAAATAAGGGAAGATATTGGAATGGTGTTTCAGCAGTTCAATCTATTTCCTCACTTGAGCGTGCTTGAGAATATTATGCTTGCACCTGTAGATCGCAAGAAAATGACAAAAGAAGAAGCGAAAGAAAAAGCAAAGGTTCTGCTGGCTACTGTAGGATTGGAAGACAAGGTGGATGAATACCCATCTAACCTTTCTGGCGGACAGCAACAGCGAGTTGCTATTGCGAGAGCATTGGCTATGCAACCCGATATCATGCTTTTTGATGAGCCGACATCTGCACTTGATCCGGAAATGGTAGGGGAAGTGTTGGAGGTAATGAAAAAACTTGCATCAGATGGTATGACGATGGTCGTTGTTACCCACGAAATGGGTTTTGCAAGAGAAGTGGCTGACCGTGTATTTTTTATGGACGGCGGATATATTATTGAAGAAGGTTCTCCAGAAGAAGTATTCGGAAATCCGCAAAGTAAGAGAACGCAAGACTTCTTAAATAAAGTATTATAATATTAGCCAATTCCTATATAATTTAAGATGAAGTAAGTGAACCACCCCAACCGCATTTGACGATTGGAGTGGTTTTTTTGTGACAAATTAAGCGTGTAGCGATTACTTATGGATGGTGAGATGGGATAGGGATGCATGGCTTTTTGCGAAGAAGAATTTTGTAGAGAAGGTGTTCGTTTGAACGGACTAGGCCACCTTGTATGAATAGACAAACATGAAGAACAATGATATACTAAAAATAGTCATATGAAAGTGGGAGGAGAAAGATTGTGCTAGGGGTTTTTGTGAATGTGATTGCAATTTTAATTGGTGGCAGCATGGGCTTGTTACTGAAAAAGGGTATTCCAGATAGGATTTTTGAAGCGATGATGAAAGGGTTAGGCCTTTGCACGCTTTATATAGGATGGTCGGGTGCGTTAAAAGGAAGTAATACCCTGGTTCTGATTATTTCAATGGCAACGGGGATTGTGATTGGAGAAGGGTTTGATTTGGATGCAAAGCTAAATGCTTTTGCGCAAAAGTTAGAGGATAAATTTCGCAAGGGCGATGGTAAGGTATCAATTGCGGAGGGATTTATTGCCGCCTCTTTACTATTTTGCGTAGGTGCCATGACTGTTGTTGGGTCTATGCAAGCAGGGCTATCTGGAGATTATGAGATGCTCTTTACAAAATCTGTACTAGACTTTATTTCGTCTATTGTATTTGCTGCATCC
>JBKEAS010000149.1:0-6193 GCA_047972635.1 Anaerotignum sp. | reverse complement strand
GATGTGATAGCGGCAGAAGATACAAGAAATACGTTAAAGCTTTTAAATCGCTTTGAAATAAAAACGCCAATGACAAGTTATCACGAGCATAATAAAATTGGAAAAGGACCTTTTTTGGTAGAAAGACTTTTGGCAGGAGAGAGCATTGCATTGGTTTCTGATGCTGGTATGCCTGGAATTTCTGACCCCGGAGAGGATCTGGTAAGGCTTTGTTATGAGGCTGGTGTTGCTGTTACGGTTGCCCCTGGGGCATCGGCATCGGTGGTTGCGTTGGTATTATCGGGCTTAGGTACGAGAAGGTTTGTTTTTGAAGGTTTTTTACCGATGGATAAGAAAGAGCGACGTGTCATTTTGCAGACCTTAGAAAAAGAACATCGTACGATAATTTTTTACGAGGCACCGCATCGCTTGCTTGATACATTAGAAGAAATGGAAGGTGTGTTTGGCCCAGAGCGTAAGAGTGCAGTCATTCGGGAATTGACCAAAAAATTTGAAGAAGTTCGTCGGGATACACTGGCAAATCAAAGAGTATATTTTAGAGAAAATCAACCCAAGGGTGAGTTTGTGCTGGTGATAGAAGGACTTTCTTTGGAAGAACAAACAAAAGAAGCACAAGCAAACTGGAGTACGGTTCCGATTTCTGTTCATATTGAACAATATCTCGACCAAGGTCTTAGTGAAAAAGACGCAATGAAACAAGTCGCAAAGGATAGAGGCATCTCAAAACGAGATATTTATAAGGAATATAAAACAAAAGGATAAAAAATTTTTAAAAAAAATAAGAAAAGAAAGGGTGTCTGGGAATGATAGATCGTATATTTGCCCTAGGGTGGAGCGATGTTGTGATTGCAGCAAGCATTGCATATGCCATTTTTTCAATCATAAGCAAGGTGCAAAAAGGTTTTATAAAGAAAGATGATCATCGCACGTATCAAGTGCGAAATATTAACATGGCTGAAGTGAATGAAAAATGCAGGGAGCTATTCCCGATACAGAGCCTTACTTTTCGTGGAAAAGAATTTTCAAGAGGCGCACGTATTAAGATTATTACAATTCAAAAAAAGATTATTGAGGGCGAATTGGTTGGGATCAATCAGGTTAACATTGTTTGTATCCGCACCCACAATCAAATCATTGCACATCAATTAGAAAAGATAGAAGAAATTATAGACATAGAGTGATAAAAAGGCTATTTCCAACAAAAGGAAATGGCTTTTTTTATGTTAAAAAGTATTGAAATTAAAACCTTAACGGGATTTTAGCGGTTATTTGACGACATTCAGAATATAATGATGATACATTCATGAAAAGAGTTGACAGATAAAATTTGATTGTTATGATAATTCGTAATGTTAGAGTGCAGATGAATTTTATATATGCATAAGTGATTTTTATAGATAAAAAACGCATTAGATATAAACGAAGTAATTTTAAAGGTAGAAACATTGAGGAGGTATGTATTGTGAGGTTTTTTGAAGGAAGTTTCAATCACACATACGAGATGGGCGTAGATATTGGTTCTACTACGGTTAAGGTTGTTTTGGTAAACGAAAAGATGGAAATCGTGTTTCAATGCTATCGTAGGCATTATTCAGAAATTAAAAAAACAGTAACAGATATTATAAAAGAGGCAAAGGAAGAACTGGGAAATATCAATTTTTCTGTGATGTTTACAGGCAGTGGTGGTGTTTCTTTGGCAAAAAGCATTGGCGTTGAATTTATTCAAGAGGTTGTTGCTACCGCAAAGGCGTTGGAGGTTGTGGCACCTTTGACAAACGTGGCGATTGAGCTTGGCGGCGAAGATGCGAAAATCATCTACTTTGATGGTGCGAGCGTTGAACAAAGGATGAATGGTGTTTGTGCAGGCGGCACAGGTTCTTTTATTGATCAAATGGCTAGCCTTTTGCAAACAGATGCGACAGGTTTGAATGAGTTGGCGAAGGAACATTCGATGATTTATCCGATTGCTTCTCGCTGCGGTGTGTTTGCTAAGACGGATATACAGCCACTTATTAACGAGGGGGCAAAGCGTGAGGATTTGGCGGCATCTATTTTCCAAGCGGTGGTAAATCAGACTATTGCAGGGCTTGCATGCGGAAAGCCTATTCGTGGACACGTTGCTTTTTTAGGTGGTCCGCTTCATTTTCTTTCGGAATTAAGAGGAAGATTTATTGAAACGCTAAAGTTGACACAAGAGACAACCATTTTACCGGAAAATTCACATTTATTTGCCGCTTTTGGTACGGCAATTTCTTCTAAAGGGTTGGAAGTACATGATTTTACGACCTTTTTGGAAAAGTTGTCTTGGGAAACAAAGCTGGTAATGGAAGTGGGACGTATGAACCCTCTATTCAAAAATGAGAAAGAATATCTTACCTTTAAAGATCGCCATGACCAAAACAAGGTGAAAAGAACTGTAATCACGACGTACCAGGGAGATGCATTTTTGGGTATTGATGCAGGTTCTACAACAACAAAGGTTGCTTTGGTTGCAGAAGATGGAAGCTTACTCTATTCTTATTATTCAGGAAATGAAGGCAACCCGCTAAAGATTGTGACAAAAGCCTTAAATGAAATGTATGACCTAATGCCAGAGGGTATTACCATTCGCAATTCTTGCGTAACTGGTTACGGAGAAGGGTTATTGAAAGAAGCACTTTTGATGGACTTGGGGTATATTGAAACGGTTGCACATTACAAAGCAGCACAGTTTTTTCAGCCGAATGTTGATTTCATTTTAGACATTGGCGGACAAGATATGAAATGTATCCGTATTAAGGATAATGTGATTGATAGCGTATTATTAAATGAAGCTTGTTCTGCAGGGTGCGGTTCTTTTATTGAAACATTTGCAAAGTCATTGAATTATAATGTGGCCGATTTTGCTAAGGTTGCACTTTTTGCGAATAATCCTATTGATTTGGGCTCTCGTTGTACTGTATTTATGAACTCTCGTGTGAAGCAGGCACAAAAAGAGGGTGCGGATGTAGCGGATATTTCTGCAGGTTTGGCGTATTCTGTTATTAAGAATGCATTGTTAAAGGTTATAAAGATTGCTGACCCTACATCCATGGGTAAATCTATGGTTGTGCAAGGCGGTACATTTTACAATGACGCAGTTTTAAAGAGTTTTGAAATGATTAGCGGAACAGAGGCAGTTCGCCCTGATATTGCAGGGATTATGGGTGCTTTTGGTGCCGGCTTGATTGCAAGAGACAAATATACCTTGGGCTATCAAACAACGCTTATTAGCAGAGAAGAAATGAATAACCTTGAGGTTTCTTCTACTATGGCAAGATGTCAAAAATGTACCAATCATTGTTTGGTGACGATCAATACCTTTTGTGGTGGTAGGCGATTTGTCACAGGAAATCGTTGCGAAAGAGGCTTGGGGAAAGAAAAAAATGTAAATTCTGCACCAAACCTTTATGAATATAAATTACATAGACTATTTGATTATGAGCCTTTAACTGCAGAAGTGGCAACAAGGGGCACGGTGGGTATTCCTAGGGTTTTGAATATGTGGGAAGATTATCCTTTTTGGTATACCTTTTTTACAAAGCTTGGCTACCGTGTTGTGCTTTCGCCTAATTCTTCAAAGAAACTTTTTGAAGATGGGATGGAATCAATACCAAGTGAGTCTGTTTGTTACCCTGCAAAGTTGGTGCATGGACATATTATGCATTTGATAGAGCAAGGCGTAGACAGAATTTTTTATCCTGGCGTTGTGTACGAAAGACGTGATAGTGCCGCGGCAGATGGCAACTATAACTGCCCGATTGTAGCTTCTTACAACGAAAATATTAAAAATAACCTGGAAGAATTGCAACAAAGAGAAATTCCGTTTATGAATCCTTTTATCGCTATGGACAAAGTGGAAACGATTTTAAAACGAATGATAGAGGAATTTGTTCCTTTGGGATGTAGGAAAGATGAAATAAAAGATGCCGTTTATGAAGGCTGGGACGAATGGACCAGATTTAGAAATGATATGCACCAAAAAGGCGAAGAAACCCTTCGTTACATCGAGGAAAAGGGAATGACAGGAGTTGTTTTAGGTGGCAGACCTTATCATGTGGATCCGGAAATTAACCATGGTATCCCAGAGCTGATTGCCGGATACAATATTGCTGTTTTTACAGAAGATAGTATCGCACATTTGGGAAAAGCAAAACGTCCTACTGTTGTTCGTGACCAGTGGACCTATCATTCCAGATTGTATGAGGCGGCAGCATTTGTGAAAACACAGCAGAATTTAGAGTACATACAATTAAATTCCTTTGGTTGCGGCTTGGATGCAGTTACCACTGACGAAGTAAAGGCAATTTTGAATGCTTCGGGGAAAATTTATACTGTGTTAAAAATTGATGAAGTAAATAATCTTGGTGCTGCACGTATTCGTATTCGTTCCTTGATTGCTGCATTAGAAGATAGACGTGAAAAAGGCATTTCGCTAAAAGAAGGAGATGCAAGTTTACACAGGGTGGTATTTACAAAAGAAATGAAAAAGCGTTATACCATCCTTTGTCCGCAGATGTCCCCTATCCATTTTAATATTTTGCAACCTGCCATTCGTGCTTGTGGTTATAACCTTGAGGTAATGGAGGCGATGGATAGCAGTGCCATTGATATGGGATTGAAATATGTAAATAACGATGCGTGTTATCCGGCATTGATTACCATTGGCCAGTTGATGAATGGTTTGTTTTCTGGCAAATATGATTTGAACCAAACAGCACTTTTGATTTCTCAAACGGGCGGTGGATGTAGAGCAACCAATTATATTGCACTCATTCGTAAGGCTTTGATTAATGCAGGCATGCCAAATATCCCTGTTATTTCTATCAATCCGGCGGGGCTTGAGAAAAATCCAGGATTTAAAATCGGACCAGGTTTTATAAATAAGGCTTTGCAGGCATTGATTTATGGTGATGTGTTTATGCGAGTATTATACCGCACACGTCCTTATGAAAAGGTTGAAGGTTCTGCCAATGCACTTTATGAAAAATGGAATGAAAAAGTGAAAGTGGATGTGGCAAATGGAAATCATTTCACATTTGCAGAAAACATTCGTGGGATTATTCATGCATTTGATACGCTTGAGTTGGTGGATGTGGAAAAACCTAGAGTTGGTATTGTTGGTGAAATTTTGGTTAAATTCCACCCAACTGCCAATAATGACCTTGTGAACCTTTTGGAAAAAGAGGGTGCTGAGGTGGTTGTTCCTGATTTACTTACATTTGGGTTATACTCTTGCTATAATGCAACGCAAAAGGAAAAATATCTTGGGGGTTCTGCTAAAAGTAGGATTATGGCTGATGGTGTGGCGAAAATTATAGAGAGATATCAAAAGCCTATGTTGACAGCGCTCAAAAATAGCCAGCGTTTTGACTGCCCACAAGATATTAGAGAACTTGGCAAATATGCAGAAAAGATTGTATCGTTATGTAATCAAACGGGCGAAGGTTGGTTTTTAACAGCAGAGATGGTGGAATTGATACATAGCGGTGTACCCAATATTGTGTGCACACAGCCCTTTGGTTGCTTGCCAAACCATGTTGTAGGAAAGGGTGTAATCAAAGAGTTGCGTAAACAATATCCACTCTCTAACATTGTTGCCATCGACTATGACCCTGGCGCAAGCGAGGTAAACCAATTAAACCGTATTAAGTTAATGCTTGAAAGTGCCAACAAAAATTTAAGTGCAACACGTGCTACTCAGTTGACGGAAGTTCATTCCTTAGAAGCTGCGGCATTTCGTGTATAAAACATAAAAACAAAGTTAAATAAGCTAAGGTGCAGAACAGTTTCTGTACCTTAGCTTGTTTTTGTTAGAGAGAATGGTTCGGTTTTATGCGAAGTGTAAAAATCTTTGATTTGCGCGACACGCAGCGGAATAGACCGGCAAGACAACTGCCGGCGAACTGAAAGTTCGGTTTTTATGCAGGACTTTGCATAAAAATCTTTGATAAGGGGGAATGTATTTTCTTTGTGCTTTAGAGTAAAATAATAGGAACAAGAAAAAAGTTGTTACGTCTATATAGAAAGGGTTATTTTGGAAAGTGGCAGGGTTTTTTAAACTGTACTTTTAGAAAAATATTATGTATAATGAAAAAATAGTGCGTTGTGGCCTATTTTATTTAGGAGGCAAAGAATGGATAAGAAAATTTTAATCGTTGATGATGAAAAAAAT
>JBKEAS010000165.1:0-3121 GCA_047972635.1 Anaerotignum sp. | reverse complement strand
TTGCTTTAAGTATGTTTGGTGTAACATTGACCTTGCCTGGTATTGCAGGTATTATCCTCTCCATCGGTATGGCAGTGGATGCGAATGTCGTAATTTTTGAACGTATTAAAGAAGAATTAATCTTAGGCAAAACATTGCGTTCTGCAGTAAAGATCGGCTTTTCACGCGCATTACCGGCAATTGTTGATGGTAATGTAACCACCTTAATTGCAGCAACTATCTTGTTCTTCTTAGGTTCAGGGACAATCAAAGGCTTTGCTAATACACTTATCATCGGTATCGCAATTTCTATGTTCACTGCACTGGTGGTAACAAAAGTGATTGTAAACAGCATGATAAAAGCTGGATTTCATAACCCGAAAAACTATGGCTTTAAAGTAAAGTGAGGAGGCGGCAAAAATGAAAATAATCGAAAATAGAAAAAAATATTTTGCCATTTCCATAATCATTGTTTTAATTGGAATTGCGGCAATGTTTTACAACAGCAGTAAAGGAAATGGGATGTTAAATTGGGATATTGAATTTACAGGTGGCACCTCCATGGAAATAGACATGGGCGAAGCTTATGAAGAAGAAGAACTTGCCCAAGTCATATTTGATGTTACAGGGCAAAAAAGCCCACAAATACAAGAAGTCGTTGGTACAAATGAACTTGTTGTAAAAATGCAATCTATTGATAGTGTCACAAGAAGCGAGCTTGCTGATGCCATAAAAATGGCATTTCCGCTCTCCGAAATCAATACCACCTCTGATGTAAGTGCCACAGTGAGCAGCGAAATGCAAGCATCAGCAATCAAAGCATCCATTTTTGCTTGCTTAGCGATGTTGATTTATATTTCTATCCGTTTTAAAGACGTTAGAGCAGGCGGCAGTGCAATCATCGCCTTGGTTCACGATATTTTGGTGGTTATAACTGCATATGCTGTTTTCCGCATTCCGGTAAACAATACATTCATTGCGGTTTTGTTGACCATTTTAGGTTATTCAGTCAATGCAACAATTGTAATTTTTGACCGCATTCGTGAAAACCAAGCCACTTCCCCATCCGAACAAACCATGGAAACAATCAACAAAAGTATTACACAAACTTTAGCAAGATCCATCAATACTTCTATTACTACATTTTTTACTGTGGGTGCCATTTATGTCATTGGTGTGCAGTCCATTAAAGAATTTGCACTTCCTATGATGATAGGAATTATTGTTGGTGCGTATTCCTCTATTTGTATTTCTGGCTCTGTATGGTTTTCTTTATTACCCAAAAATGAAAAATAATTTTTTTGCAGACAGAAGAAAAAAGATCATGGACTCCGTCCAAATCTGCAAACTTTTTGAAAAAAGTTTGACCAAAAACTTTACTAAGCAAGACTTTACCTTATATAAATTCAGGAGATTTTAAAATAAATTTTTAACTTGATGACATTGAAAAAATCTTCCTGCCTATGCTTTAAGGCAATTGCGAAGCGAGAGTTTCTGCCCAAAAAAGCCGTCAGACAAATGGCTCATTCGGTTTTCGAGCGAAGCACAAAAATCTTTGATTGTGCGACACAGGTGTCGTAGACCGGAAAGAATTCTTCCGGACGAACCAAAGGTTCATACACACATTTTAAAAAAATATATTGAGGTGAAAAAATGACTAATAAAAATATTGCTTATCAAAAAATCATTAAAAGATCTACCATTGTCTATCTCGTACTATTGTTTGCAGATTACATCACAACATTATTTTCATTAACGCAAAGCGGAACATATACTTGCAAAATGGGATTGATTTTTTACCATACCATGACCGCCGACTACATCGAAACAAATTTTGATATCAGTTCAAAATTATTTCTGTTCTATATCGTTATCATCGCCATTTTTGCAATATTGGCTTACTTGAAATCTCCTAAATCGGCTGCTTAATTATACTAAACACACGAAATCCAGTGTGTTTTTTTATTTCTGTAACAAGCTACTCTGATCACAACAAAATGCAGAACATTCTTTTTAATTACCACATAAAATTTACCGTATTGTATGTCAAAAAACATTTAACACAACCTCGCTTTTTTTGTGATATACTGGGTAAGAAAGGAGGGAGTGCTATGGAAAAAATCAAAACAATTGATCTACATTCTCACTCATATTGTTCAGATGGCACATTTTCCCCAGAAGGTCTGGTTCTTTTGGCAAAAAAGCAAGGCCTTGCCGCCATCGCCCTTACAGACCACGACACCACAGAAGGCTTGGCAGAATTCCTTTTTGCGGGAGAAAAACATAACATAGAAACAATTGCAGGCATTGAGCTCGGTTCCGCCTGCCCCTATTTTGATACCCCAGAATTACATATTGTGGGCTTAGGGATCGACCCAAACTCTCCAATCTTAGCAAAGCAGTTGGATCTTATGATCCAACATAGAGCGGATCGAAACCTTCAAATGGTCAAGCAGTTAAATGCAATCGGGCTATCTATCACCTTGGCAGATTTAACGCAAAATGCAGGCGGCGAAATCATAACACGTGCCCATTTTGCAAATGTCCTTTTAAAAAAAGGTTATATCCGTACCAAGGACGAGGCCTTTTCAAAATATCTATCCCCAGGACTTCCTGGCTATGTCCCAAAGACCTTGCTTAGCCCTGCTGCGTGTATTTCTTCCATCCACCTTGCTGGTGGCATTAGCATCCTTGCCCACCCAACCCTCTATAAGCTTGCCCAAGATCAATTGGATCTATTATGCAAAGAATTATCTTTGCTTGGCTTAGATGGCATAGAGTGCTTTTATTCAACCTATACCCCTTCCCAAAGAAAAAATATGATGAAGCTTGCCATAAAACATAATCTCTATCCTTCTGGCGGTAGCGATTTTCACGGAGAAAACAAGACACACATTCTCCTAGGTAGTTGCAAAGGCAACCTTGCCGTTCCTTTTTTTGTATGTGCTGATTTGCAAGAGAAACTAACCGAAATCATTAATCCGTGTTCCAAATATACTTAGGCATCTTGTTTTTCCGATGTCGTCTTTTTTTATTTGTTTTATTTCGCTATAACCACTTCTTTTAAACCATCCACCGCTTCATAAGAAACAGTGTATCCTAATTTTTCAAAATCACGAACACTAACGAAAGCTGTTCCATC
>JBKEAS010000101.1:0-1565 GCA_047972635.1 Anaerotignum sp. | reverse complement strand
TAGAACTCGTTGCAACAGCTGCACCACAACCAAATGTTTTAAATTTAGCATCTTCAATGCGTCCGTCTTCTATTTTTAGATAAACCTTCATGATATCGCCACATTTTGCGTTACCAACAAGCCCAACACCACTTGCGTCATCAATTACACCAACATTTCTAGGATTCATAAAATGATCCATTACTTTTTCGCTGTAATCCATAAAAAATTCCTCCTACGTACTTTTGTATACTTCTGCGTGCTTTTAGACTTTTATCACTTTTTCATTGCATCTTCATACAACGGAGACATATCCCTCAATTTTTGAACAACCTCAGGCACTTTGTTTAGGACAAATTCTACTTCTTCTTCCGTTGTAATACGATCTAATGTCAATCTTAAAGAACCATGTGCAATTTCATGAGGCAAGCCAATTGCCATCAATACATGAGATGGATCTAAGGAACCAGAAGTACATGCGGAACCACTAGAAGCGGCAATTCCCATTGCATCTAAAAGTAATAACATACCTTCGCCTTCAATATACGCAAAAGAAATGTTACAATTTCCAGGAAGTCTATCTGTAGGATGCCCATTCAATTTACTATCATGAACCTTATCCAAAATTCCAGAAATCAATTTATCTCTCAACGCAATCAAGCGTTTTGCTTCACTTTCCATCTCATCCACTGCCAACTCCACAGCCTTGCCTAAGCCGACAATACCGGGAATATTTTCAGTACCCGCACGTTTTTTCTTTTCCTGTGCACCACCAAAAATAAGTGGTTGAATGGGAACACCATTGCGAATATAAATCGCCCCAATTCCCTTAGGAGCACCTAATTTATGTCCACTCAAAGAAAGTAAATCAATTTTCATCTCTTCTACATCTACCAAAACGTGTCCAACAGCCTGCACTGCATCTGTATGGAACAGAATTCCCTTTTCACGAGCCAAGGCTCCAATTTCTGCAATTGGCTGAATTGTACCAATTTCATTATTCGCAAACATAATAGAAATTAAAATCGTTTCTGGACGAATACTTTTTGCAAGTTCATCCAAACTAATTTTACCGAATTCATCAACAGGCAAATATGTTACTTCGTAACCATGTTTTTCTAAATATTCACAAGTATGCAAAATGGCATGATGCTCAATTTGAGTGGTAATAATATGGTTACCCTTATTTTTTAGGGCTTCAGCAACGCCTCTAAGTGCCATATTATCGCTTTCAGATCCACCTGCAGTAAAATAGATTTCTCCAGGCTTTGCACCGATCCCTTTTGCCACCTGTTCTCTGGCATTTTCAAGTGCTTTTTTACTTTCTTTTGCGATACCATATACACTTGAAGCGTTGCCATAAAATTCTTTGAAATAAGGAATAATGGCATCAAGCACCTCATCTCTTACTGGTGTTGTTGCTGCATTATCCATATATATTTTTGTCATCATAAAAATGCTCCTCTCGGCGTCTTTTTATATCATAGTATTCTTATATGCTTTGTGTGATTTTAAATTATCATTTTTTTCATAACTTGTCAATAGTTAGTTTACATTTATTTTGACATAAGTCAATAACATTTATT
>JBKEAS010000040.1:0-3699 GCA_047972635.1 Anaerotignum sp. | reverse complement strand
TAAATATTTGGAACATACTGGGGCACCAGAGGCACAATTTGTTTTGGCAGAAGGCGAAAAATTGGTTGCAGTTTATGAATATTGTAACTTGCACGGCCTTTGGGTAAAAGAAGCATAATTTTAAAAAAACAAAAAGAGACTGGCAAAAGCCAGTCTCTTTTTTATTTTGGGACACGAAGTGGAGTAGACCGGCAAGAATACTGCCGGCCGAACCAAGGATTGGTTCGGTTTTTATGCGAAGCATAAAAATCTTTGATTGAATTTACTTACAAAGCAAATGATATTCTTAGTAATTTTCGCTAACCAAACGGAAGTAAGCCTGAGGATGGTTACAGACAGGACACATTTTAGGTGCATCTTTAGAGGAGTGTCTGTGGCCACAGTTTTCACACTGCCATGTAACTTCTTCATCTTTGGCAAATACTTTGTCTGATTTTAAGTTTTCCAAAAGTTGGTTGTATCTTTCTTCATGCTCTTTTTCAATTCTGCCTACTGCTTCAAATAAATAAGCAATACGGTCAAATCCTTCTTCTTTTGCCTCTTTAGCAAAAGTAGCGTACATATCGGTCCATTCGAATTTTTCGCCTAAAGCAGATTGTAATAAGTTTTCTGCTGTGTCAGGTACAGTACCTTCGTGCAATAGTTTGAACCAAATTTTAGCATGTTCTTTTTCGTTGTTTGCTGTTTCTAGAAAAAATGCAGCGATTTGTTCGTAACCTTCTTTTTTTGCTTTGCCTGCATAGTAAGTGTATTTGTTTCTTGCTTCAGACTCACCAGAAAATGCAGCCATTAAGTTTGCTTCCGTTTTAGATCCTTTTAAATCCATGTTAGAACACCTCCGATTAATTGGAATAACACTGTTAATGATTGTTATTATATATGAAATGATAAGGATAGTCAAATTGTGCATGGCGTAAAAAAAATGGGCATCCTTGGAAAAAGATACCCATTTTTTGTATATGTGCTTTAAATTTCAATCATGCCTTCAAAGTCCTTGCGGGCATCACCTGTCATGGTGATTGCGTTGTTATCGCAATGGATAATGAGGTCACCACCGCGTAATTTCACGGTGATGTCTTGCTTGTCGGGACAATGACCCAAAGAAACAGCCGCAGCAGCAACAGCGCAAGCTCCTGTGCCACACGCCCAAGTTTCGCCAATACCTCTTTCCCATACACGCATACGCAATGTGGTACGATCTTCAATCGACACAAAGGAAATGTTTGCTCTTTCGGGGAAGAAATCTGCGTTTTCGAATAACGGTCCAACTTCGTGTAAAGGAACGTATTCTACATCTTCAGTAAAGATTACGCAGTGTGGATTGCCCATGGAAAGGCAGGTGATTGCATAGTCTTTTCCGCCTATTGTGACTGTTTTGTTAATCACAGCAGAATTGTCCAAAGTAACAGGTACTGCTTTTGGATCAAAATTTGCCATGCCCATTTCAACCAAAACGGAGTAAACTTCGTTATCACGAACAAAAAGTTCTAGATTTTTTACGCCATTTCCAGTTTCTATGGTCACAGATTTGGAATGAACCATGTTGTTTTCGTATAAATATTTTGCAACACAACGAATGGGGTTTCCAGCCATAGCGGACTCTGTACCATCTGCATTAAACATACGCATTTTTGCATCTGCAATTTTTGAAGGCTCAATCAAAACCACACCATCGCCGCCAATGCCGTTTCGACGGTTAGAGAGCCAAACGCTTAAAAATTCAGGGTTTTTGATGTCTTGTTTGAAACAATCAAAGTAGATATAATCGTTTCCGCTACCACGCATTTTTGTAAAGTGAAGTTTTTCTTTTTCACGGGGTAAGTTTACAATATCAATAAGTTCCATATTGTTTAGATGGAACCCGCTAGATAAAGCATCCACCAATACATTTGTTGTATCAATGCTAGTGAGGCAGAAAATACCACGTTCGGTTGCTTTTCTACGTAATTTTACACTGGCAAGCTGAGGCAAGGCACTTTTGTTTGAGGTAGAAACCATGTATTGGATCTTACCGCTTTCAAGAAGCTCCATAATCTCGTCAATGCCATCTACCATGGTAGGTAGTTCTACAACGGGGATGTCGTACTTTTTAAGCTCGAAGGCAGTACCTTCTGTTGCGTATAGCACAAAGCCCATTTCGTGTAGCTTTCTTGCCGGTTGCACTACTTCGACCTTGTCACGTTTTTTTACGCTAAGGAGTACGCCACCATGTTTTTCCATCTCATAGCCTGCTGCTGCAAGGCCTTTGTAGATTGCTTCGTCTAGGGTGCGTCCGATACCCAAAACTTCGCCTGTGGATTTCATTTCCGGCCCCAAATGGGTGTCTACATCGGTCAATTTTTCAAAGGAGAATACAGGTACCTTTACTGCCGAGAATAAAGACTGACGGTATAGCCCTGTGCCATAAGGCATCTCTGTAAGTTTTTCACCAAGCATAACCGCCGTTGCAATATCAACCACAGGAAGCCCGGTTACCTTGCTGATGTAAGGGATGGTTCTAGAAGCACGGGGGTTGGCTTCGATGATATAAATGTCATTTTCGTAAATAACATATTGGATATTGATTAGGCCTCTTGTGTCTAAGGCTAAGGCTAATTTTTTGGTTACTTCAATCAATCTGGCAGTGAGTGGGCCACTTAGGTTCCATGCAGGGTATACAGCAATAGAGTCACCACTATGCACGCCGGCACGTTCTACGTGTTCCATAATACCTGGAATGAGGATATTTTCGCCATCACAAATGGCGTCGATTTCTACCTCGGTACCCATGAGATACTTGTCTACCAAAATCGGATTATCAATGCCACCATCCAAAATGATATTCATGTAGCGTTCTACTTCTTCATCGGAAAAAGCGATAATCATATTCTGTCCGCCTAAAACGTAGGAAGGACGTACCAAAACGGGATAACCAAGCTGGTTTGCCGCATGAAGCGCTGCTTCTTTTGTCATAACACCAAAACCTTTTGGTCTTGATAGCTGTAATTCTTCAAGGATGGCATCAAATTTTTCACGGTCCTCAGCAGCGTCGATATTTTCGGCAGAAGTGCCTAGGATACGTATGCCGGCTTCAGATAATGCTTTGGTTAGCTTAATTGCAGTTTGTCCACCAAAGGCAACCACAACGCCATAAGGCTTTTCTGTTGCAATGATATCCATAACATCTTCCGGTGTGAGTGGTTCAAAATAAAGGCGGTCAGCTGTATCAAAGTCGGTGGATACGGTTTCGGGGTTGTTGTTAACCATAACCACATTGTAGCCTTTTTCTTTTAATGTCCAAACGCAGTGAACGGAAGCGTAGTCAAATTCAACACCCTGTCCAATACGTATTGGGCCGGAGCCAAAAACAATAACGGTTTGTTTGCCAGTGTCATGGGATTTGATAAACTGCTCTGCTTCGTTTTCGTTGTCATAAGTAGCATAGAAATAAGGCGTTTGTGCCTCAAATTCCGCCGCACAGGTATCAACCATTTTGTAAACGCTTGCACGGTGTGGGTGTGTCTGATTGGAGAGGGAGAATATGGTTTGATCCAAAAATCCAATATTCTTGGCAAAAAGATAAAGCTCCTCGGTTAATATTTCTGTTGCGAGGCGTTTTTCTGTTGCTAAAATAATGGAAAGTTTACCTAAGAACCATTCGTCAATCAACGTGATATCATGAATTTCTGCAATGGATATACCACGTTTCAATGCTTCATA
>JBKEAS010000036.1:0-18041 GCA_047972635.1 Anaerotignum sp. | reverse complement strand
AGTTTTTAGATTGGGATATTCTTCAAGCCATTCATCACGTCTGGCAATACCCTTTTCAGACAAGTTATCCTCACGCATCAGAAAGACAGCACGACTCTTTTTCAGCTTGTATGGACCTACATGAGTGATGGAACGGCGAACACTGTCAATGGGCATCATTCGCCATTCTTACTACATGAAATTTATCAATAACCACCATGGCATGAGGTATGGTTATAAAGGCTCCAAATTATTATATAACTGGATTAATACGCTTCATCCCTCTGTGGTATCCTAGTCCAAATCTACATAATATCAGAAATTTCATCACGTATTATTAATTTTCACTGCTATTAAAAATACTTTGAAATAGTTATATTTCCGTCACATTATTATTCTCCACATAAGCTCGTCCATTAGTAAATTCGGTTCATACGAATATTCTCCATAGGAAAATTCCTAATACCTATATGTGGATCATCTGTTAAAGAAGTACCGCTAAAAGCATTGATCCGATCAACACCGTTCTTATCGTGGTTCAAGGATGCCATTCCCCCTATACAGCCTCCCTTACAAGCCATTCCCTCCAGAAAGTCTCCCTGCAGCCTTCCTGTGGATGCAATTTTCAAAGCTTTCATACACTCGTCCATACCTTCGCACAAAACTGACCTTGGCTCCTGCTGATTTTTTTGCTTTGCCAACTGGCCAATACTTTCAGAAATGCCACCTTTTCTTCCGTAAATCCGTCCGCAAGAAGATGGGTGCCCTGCATCAATCTCTACCAAATTATTCAGTTCAATTTTTTTGGCATCTAACAACGCCTGTAATTCTTCAAATGTCAGTGCATAATCCACAGCATCTCGTATATCCTCCTGCATGACTTCCATCTTATTTGCCGTGCAAGAGCCAATAAAGACTACCTTAGCTTTGGCATCCTTTTCCCGAATTGACCTGGCGATAGCTACCATAGGTGAAACCACAGTTGAAACATGATCCATCAGCTGCGGATATTTCTTCTGAATATATTTAACAAAGGCCGGGCAACAAGATGCAGCCTCCCATCCCTTTTTGTCTATGTACTCTTCTCTATTTTCTATTTCTGTTAATGTCACCATATCCGCCCCAACGGCAACTTCAACCACATCATAAAACCCCAGCTCCTTGATGCCTGCAAATACCTGTCCCACTTTCACCATGGAACACTGGGAAGCAACCGCTGGCGCTACCACAGCATAGACATGATAATTGGTATTATTCCATGAATTGTTTAGCAAATCCAAGGTATCTAAAATAAAAGATTTATCTACAATAGCCCCAAAAGGACATTGATACACACATGCTCCGCAGGAAACACACTGATCCTGATCAATGACCGCCTTCCTTCCTTCATTTATCTTTACGGCTCCAACAGCACAGGAACGAACGCAAGGCCGCATTACCTCGCTGATGGCATTAAAAGGGCATGCCTTCTTGCAAAGTCCACATTCTATACATAAGTTCTGGTTAATATATGCTCTTCTATCCACAATGGAAACAGCGTTCCGTGGACACACCTCCTGGCATTTATGCCCCAGACAGCCACGACAAGCTTCCGTAACGACAAAGCGGTCAATCGGGCATTCATCACAGGCTACATCCAATACCCTAATCGTGTGCTCCTCCTCTGATGAATTCAGCAAAAGCTGTACCCTCTCCTCAATAATATGACGCTCCTTATAAATGCAGCAACGGAATAACACCTTAGGTCCGGGAATAATCTTTTCTGCAATCTCCCTACAGAGAACCTCTCCCTTTTCCATCTTCCCCTGAAAAAAATGCTCCGCCACCTCTTTATTGACAAGGTATTTGATATACTGGACATTGCTTTCAAATTGCTTCATTCCATCACCTCATTTATACAGTAACATATATATGCTTCTACATAATTTATCTTTTCTTAGAACATAGATTGTGAACTTTATTTGCAAAAAAGTTTATTAGTTTAGTAATGTTTTTATACCTTCATTGAGTCCATCTAACGACAACCTAAACATATCAAAATGCCTTTCTAAAATGCGAAAAGTGTGTGTCCAATAGGTTTCGATTTTAGGGGTTGGTTGTGGGTGTAACCAGATTGTATTTTTAAAGTGTTTTTTAATTTGTAAAAAGAAGTCCAAACCAGACTTTTTAGGAATTTCGCCATTATACCAGCTATTACCGTTTAAAAGCTCCTCCATTGACATTTCTCCGTCTCCAACGATAATTACACGATATTCGGAGGAAAGGTTTTGCAGAAGATATTCTACGCTCACAGCATATTTATGTTCCATAGTGGGCTCGGAGTGAATATATTCTCCCAAGGCATTATGAAAATAATATATCTTCAAATCTTTGAAATGGCCTGCCTTACTGACCGATTGGAACAACTCACTGCAAAGCTTGCTATATTGTTTCATCGAACCACCCGTATCCATTAGTAATAACAGCTTTAAGCTATTTGTTCTTGGGCGTTTGTATTTAATTTTTAAAGCTCCCGCTTGCTTACAAGTTTCGTCTATTGTTTTATCTAAATCAAATGCATCTTCAGCCAGAGTAGAATTAGATGTTTGTTGTCGAAGTCTTTTAAATGCCAACTGAAATTCACGATTTTGTATTGCACTTTCATTTCTGAAGTCTTCATACACACCTTCTTCTATAATACGATACGCAGAACGATATTGAGATTCTCCACCGACACGAATACCACGAAGCTTTTGCCCCATGTTACCAAAAGCTGTTTTTCCATCGGTACCTATCCACTTATTGCCACCTCTATGTGCCTCAGTTTGTTCCTCTAAACGTCGCGTATAAAGTTTTTCTACTTCTTCTACAGATAGGTCAGAACGCTCGGCGAATTCTTTTAGCAAAAAGCTTTCATCATCAATTGACTCTAACCATTCATTCATTTCTTCTCTCCATTCCTTTTTTCCCTCGGTAGGGTCAAAGCAAGCGAAAAAAGCTTGGTTAAATCTACCGAAATCTCTTTCGGAATGAACTAACGTCGAACGGCAAAGTCCATAAAATCCACTTAAACTGGAATAGTGTAAATCTCTATCCAAACCATTCATGAGCGTAAGCCATTCATGCATAGAAACTTTTATTTCGTTATTACGCAGTGTATAAAAAAGATTTAAAAACATTATATGCCCACCTTTTGCGCCCTAACCAGCGTTTCTATATCTTGATTTTTCTTCAATAGAATCCCAATGAACGGAAAATCAGAAAAAACTAGTTCTTCATTCATCCCTGACATTATAAGTGCACGCACCCAATCCAGCATTTCACTTGTGGCAGGCTTCTTTTGAATATCATCAAGAGATCTGGTTTTATAAAATACCTTTAAAGCGTTTTCCAAAATTTGCTGTTGAATATTAGGGTAATGGATAGACACAATTTGTCTCATTAGTTCCATATCGGGGAAATTAATATAATGGAATACGCAACGTCTTAAAAATGCATCCGGCAGTTCTTTTTCGGCATTGGAAGTAATAATTACAATAGGTCTTTTGTTTGCTTTTACTATTTCGCCTGTTTCCGGTATATGAAATTCCATTCTATCAAGTTCCCATAATAAATCATTTGGAAACTCTAAATCTGCCTTATCTATTTCGTCAATCAAAAGAATAACCTGTTCATCTGATTGGAGCGCCTCTCCAAGCTTTCCCATTCTCACATATTTTTTAATATCATCAACACCATCTTTACCAAATTGGCTGTCGTATAATCGTTGCACTACATCATAAACGTATAACCCATCCTGAGCCTTGGTTGTGGATTTAATATTCCATATAAAAAGTGGTTTATTAAGCGCTTTTGCAATGGATTGTGCCAAAACTGTTTTACCTGTTCCGGGTTCTCCTTTAATAAGCAGAGGCTTTTCCAGTGTTATTGCTATATTTACAGCTTGCAACAAATCATCACTAGCTACATAATCAACACTTCCGCCAAAACCTGACATTTTCTTTTCCCTCCCCTTGATAAGGTTTCATTTTCTATTACACTTGATATAGAAAACAGGGGAAGAAATTCTTCCCCCGCCTTCATAAGTATGTTAATTAGATTTAGGCATTTTCATTGTGGTATGCAGCAAGAGCAACCTGTACATATGCTTCTTCTGTCATAGGTTTCAAAGAGAAGAACTGTCCTGTGTTGTCTGTTAGGTAGTGAGAACCAATTTTCTTGATGTCTGCTTCTGTAATACCTCTATCAGAAATTTTACGTACTTTAATTTTACGTTTAAATTCAGAGATAGCTGCACATGTAGCTTTACCAATTTCTGCACTAGTAGCATTAGGTGCAAATGTTAAGCCAAAAAGTTCACCAATTGCTTTAACTCTTTCAGGAACTACATCCGCATAATATTCAAGTGTTTCGCCGATAGCGAATGCACAACCTTCACCATGAGGTACTTTATGGAAGTAAGCCAATGAGTGAGCGATATCATGACCAATAGTTGTAGTTGAGTTGTTAAATGCAAGACCAGAAATCAACTGACCCATCTGCATTCCTTCTCTAGCGTCAAGGTTAGTACCATCCGCTACTGCAAGTGGTAACCATTTGATAATTAAGCGCATAGCCTGCTCTGCCAAGTTGTCAGATAATAGATTTGTAAGTCCTGAAGTAAAGCTTTCAGCAGCATGTGCAAACGCATCCATACCTGTCGCTGCAGTTAAGGAAGGAGGCATACCTACTGTCATCTCAGGGTCTAGTACAGCTAGACGAGGAGTAGCAAGGCTTGGCCAAATACCAAACTTAAAGTGGTTGTCATCGCTAACAACTGCCACAGGTGTTACTTCAGAGCCTGTACCGGAAGTTGTAGGAATCATAAACATAGGAACGCCAGGTTTCTTTTCATGGTTGTTAGGAGTATTAGAAGTATGATCTTCAATATTTCCAGGCTGTCCCATCAAAATGTCAATCGCTTTTGCAGAGTCCATTGCACTACCGCCACCGACAGAAACAATACCATTGATTTTTTCATTACGTGCAATAGCAGCACATTCATTGATTGTAGACATTGCAGCATCAGGAACTACGCCATCCCAAATAACATATGTTAAACCAGCAGCGTCCAAAGAATTTATAACCTTGTCTACAGCACCCAATTCTCTTAAAGTTTTGTCACACATTACCAATAGTTTTGTGCAGCCATAGGTTTTGATTTTTTCACCGAGATTTGCAACGCATCCTCTGCCCATAAGCATAGGGAAAAAGTAGCCATATTCATTCTTATCTGTAAACATAATCTATCTCCTTTACTATTTTTAATTGAGTGCTAACAATATGTTAATTCGTTCTTATTCTACACCATCATAAGCTGCTGGATAATCAGCTAACTCCCACGCCTTTACTCCGGGAATTTTGTACGCAACTTTTGTCTTGTTGATTGTATGATGATATACAAGGTTTTCGGAAATACTGTTGCCGCCCCAAGAACCACAGCCAAGAGACATTGTGGGCTCTAAGCCGTTAAATTCACTGCCGCCGCTTCCTGCAGCACCATTCTGGTTAACAACAAGTCTACCCACAGGAATCTGAGAGCCTGCATAGCTGATTTTTTCGTCGTTGTTACTATAGATACAACCTGTGTGGCCTGCGCCTTCGTGCATAAGATTTTCTCTTGCCATTCTAACCGCATCTTCAAATTTGTCATATACAACGTAACGTGTAAAAGGGAAAAGAATTTCGCGGCTAAGAAGTTCTTCATCTGCACTTTTTGTGTATTCTGCCATTAATAATGGGGTTCCTTCAGCAGCAGGAATATCAAACATTTTAGCAATTTCTACTGCAGTTCTACCTGCAAACTTTGCGTTTATTCTTCCGTTTACGAAAATCTCATTGCGCATTCTGTCTAGAACTTTCTCATCCTTGATTATGTAGCAATTTTTATCAGCGAACTTTTTCAGAATTTCCTCCGCTCTGTTTCTAGGAAGGAACATTGTCTGCTCGCCTGTACAAAGCATACCGTTATCCAATGCACGGTTCATTACGATTCCTTCAACAATCTCATCCAGTTCATTAAAATCCTCATCAAAAAGAACCTGAACATTACCGGGGCCAACGCCGAAAGAAGGTTTGCCGCTGGAGTATGCTGCCTTAACCATTGCAGGGCCACCTGTGGCAATTACAACATCTGCTGAAGTCATAAGCTCATGTGTTGCTTCCATGCTAGGTTCAGCAATACACTGAACGATATCAGCAGGTCCGCCCAGTTCAACAATCTTGTCTCTCATCAAGTTAGTAACATACATAGAAACATTTTTTGCAGAAGGATGAGGTGCAATGACAATAGAGTTTCCACCTTTCAATGCATTTGCAGCATTCATTGTAGCAGTAAGGGTGGGGCCTGTACTAGGTGTCAAGCAAGCGATTACGCCTACAGGCTTTGCATAGGTTTTAACACAGTTAATCTTATCGTCATCAATAAGACCAATAGATTTTGCACCTCTTAACATCTTAATGGTATGTGTAGGAACTGCAATATGCTTGAGAATTTTATTTTCAACAAATCCAAGCTTTGTTTCCTCAACTGCACGAACAGAAAAATCTTCACGATGATCAAAGGTTAACTTACAAATTGCAAGTGCAATTCTGTCTACCTGTTCCTGTGTGAAGGTAGCATAAATCTCCTGTGCTTTTTTGGAACGTTCAATCATTTCTTTTACTGTTAGATTACTCATATTAATGTCTCCTTTATTTTTTATTTACAATACGAAGCAACATTTAGCTGCTGTATTGTACTTAATTTTATATTGAGCATAAAGCGTGCCAATCTTTTACATCTATTTTTATTTGAGGGAAAATAAGTAATAATGTTTACTTTAACTACAAATTAAGTGACAATTTAAGGAGTAGTGACCTTAAATAATCATACATAATTTATATTTTGTACGCTATAATACTTCAAAAACCGACTATATATATAATTATGTGTAATTAATTGCACAAGAGTTTGTACATGTGCAATAATTACACAACAGGTATTTAAGCTTTCGCTTTTTTAATCTCTGCGATCAATGTAGGGATAGCCTCAAAAAGGTCACCAACAATTCCGTAGTCCGCAACAGAGAAGATAGGAGCATCTTTGTCTTTGTTGATAGCGATGATTGTATCCGATCCACTCATACCTGCCAGATGCTGAATTGCACCCGAAATACCACAGGCAATATAAATCTTAGGTCCAACTGTTTTTCCTGTTTGACCCACCTGATGGGAGTGGGAAATCCAACCCGAGTCAACAGCGGCACGAGAAGAACCAACTGTAGCTCCCAAAACATCAGCAAGCTCACGAATTACGTTAAATCCTTCAGGACCGCCAACACCACGTCCACCCGAAACAATAATTTCAGCACCCTCTAAATCTACAAGCTCAGAACCTGCTTCACGAATTGTTTCAATCAACTTTACTCTGAACATGTCGTCTGCAAAACGAATTTCCTCATTTATCACTTCAACCTTATTCGCTGCATTGGGTGCAGCTTTTTTAAACACACCTGGTCTAACTGTTCCGATCTGAGGTCTATGATCAGGGCACATGATAGTCGCCATCAAGTTACCGCCGAATGCAGGTCTAGTCCATGCCATGTTGCCGCTTTCGTCATCAATTGCAAGGGAAGTACAATCTGCTGTTAAGCCTGTACCCACTCTACAAGCAACACGAGGCCCTAGGTCTCTACCTATGTTTGTAGCGCCTATAACTATAGTTGCAGGCTCATATTTTTTAATTAAAGATACCATTGCAGCTGTGTATGCATCGGTGTCATAGTGTGCATATTCGGGATAATCCACGCAGACTACCTTTTCGGCGCCCTGAGTTCTAGCTGCCTCCACAGCTTTTGCCGTGTTATGACCGATAATAACACCCACCAACTGACCCCCCTGCTTGTGTGCAAGTTCTAAGCCAGGGTTTAGAAGCTCAAGCCCTATATTTTTAGCTGAGCCATCCTCTGTAGTTTCGATAAATACCCAAAGATTTTTATTCATTGTGTTCACGCCCTTCCTACATAACCTTTGCATCGCTCAACAGCTTGTAAAGCTTCACAGCAGATGCAAAATCAGTATCCTCTTGTACGGTTACGCAGTTTTTATTGCGAACCGGAGTAAATGTCTTTTTAACCTTTGTGGGTGAACCCTTGAGACCAGCTCGATCAAGATCAATTTCCATATCAGCAGCTGTAATATCAGGGATTTGCGCTCTGTTTGCTGCAAGCTTGCTCTTGATTGTAGGGTAACGAGGCTCAAAATTCGGTTTAGTTGCAGTAACAACACAAGGTGTCTGAACCTCAAGAATTTCATGCCCCTCTTCTGTTTCTTTTTTCACTCTTAAGTTACCTTCCTGCTCGAAAGCTTCTACGGCATATGTAACCTGAGGATATCCCAAATGTTCTGCAAGCTCGGGACCCACCTGAGCGGTATCCCCATCGATCGCTTGTTTACCACAAAGAATGATGTCAAATTTGCCCTCGAGTTGTTCCAACTTCTTTACTGCACAGGAAAGAATGTAGCTAGTAGCTAAAGTATCCGAGCCACCGAATGCACGGTCTGTAACAAGATACGCCTTATCTCCTCCGACAGATAAGCACTCTTTTAGCGCATTTTTTGCCTGTGGAGGCCCCATTGATAGAACAACAACCTTAGTGTCTTTGTTGGCATCTTTGAGTCTTGCAGCAATCTCCACTGCATAAGCGTCAAAGGGATTTACAATACTGGGAACCCCATCACGGATCAGTGTGTTCGTAACTGGGTCAATGCGAATTTCCGTCGTATCCGGTACTTGCTTTACACATACAAGTAAATTCATACCTATAACCTCTTTTCTTTGTAATTTATTGATTTTAACTTTGAATTTATTCTTGGTGGCTTTTAATCATAACAGTATCTTCTTGCTCTAAAACAACAACGTCATTTTGATTAAGTGTTCTGTTTATAACGGTAATTACACCCATGTACTGACGTTTGGACTTATGAACATTAACCACTTCAGTCACAGTGTGTATTGTATCTCCAGCTCTTACGGGAAACAAAAACTTAACCTTTGAACCCATATATGCTTGGGCTGTCCCCTCTAAAAGTCCGCTAAGGATAATAAGCCCCGACGAAACCGAAAGAGTTAAAAGTCCATGTGCAATTCTTCCACCATGAATCGTTGTTTTTGCGTATTCCTCGCTGGTGTGGAGCATTGTGTAATCTCCAGATAATGCAGCAAAGTTTACAATGTCCGTCTCAGTAATCGTTCTCGACTGGGTGTAAAACTTTGCCCCAACCTCAAAATCCTCCAAATATTTCCCTTTAAATTTATATTCACTCATACAAAGCACCCATTTCTGGCACTCACATGCTTTAAAGCAAGTGCCGTTTTTTCTAATAAGACCAGAATATTATCTCTTAGCCAAAAGACCACCCATAACATTTCTCTGAATTTGGTTCGTTCCCTCAAAAATTTGATAAATTTTAGCGTTTCTAAGAAGAATTTCAATAGGATACTCACGGCTAAATCCGTAACCGCCAAATATTTGAATTGCATCAGTTGCAACTTTAACGGCAGTATCGGAAGCAAAAGTTTTGGTTGCACAACCAAGAATAGGATTGGGTTTTCCGGCATCGATTTCATCAGCACACTTCCACAAAAGAGCACGCGCTGCCTGTGTTTGAATTTCCATATCGGCGAGCATGTACTGAATTGCCTGCTGCTCAATTAAATATTTTCCAAAAGTCTTTCTAACCTTTGCATACTCAATGCACTTGTCAATAGCAGACTGACAAATACCACAAGCAGATGCTGCAGCAGCGGGACGAGTACGTTCCAAAGTACCCATTGCATACATAAAGCCCATGCCTTCTTCACCGATAAGGTTTTTAGCAGGAATTCTTACATCCTGAAGAACAAGCTCTGCAGTGTGAGAAAGACGAATACCCATCTTGTCTTCTTCTTTGCCTGCAGAAACACCTGGTCTGTCAGCCTCTACGATAAATGCAGAAATTCCCTTGGCTTTTTTCTCAGGATCTGTGCTTGCAAAAACGGTATAAAAGCCGGCAATACCTGCGTTTGTAATGAAGGCTTTGGTTCCGTTGAGGATATAATGATCTCCATCACGAACTGCGGTTGTTTTACAGTTTGCGGCATCGGAGCCGGAAGCTGCTTCTGTAAGTCCGAAACCTGCAAGCTGTCCGTTTAAAAGTCTCTCTGCCACATCTGCTTTTTGCTCATCGTTACCGTAAAGCATAATAGGAGTGGATGCCAGTTCCTGTGCACCAACTGAAACCGCAAAACCTGCATCGCCATAACCGAGTTCCTCGCTGACTAATGCCCATGTTTTCATACCCATGTCCATTCCGCCGAACTCTTCAGGAATGGTTAATACAGGAAGTCCCATCTCAACAACCTTTTTATAAAGCTCCATAGGGAATTCACCTTTTTCGTCATACTTTCTGACTACATCCCATGTAAACTCCTTCTTCACAAAATCACGAACCATTGCTTGAATTTCTTTTTGATCCTCAGTTAACAAAATACTCATTTTTTTCATCCTTTCTATACTTCTATATTTCTGCTACACCACTATATAATTAACGAGGAGAACAATTACTCCTTAATTAATCCTGCTTCAATTGCACCTGTACGCAATTCATCACGAAAATCAGGATGTGCAATAGCAATAATTTCATTCACTCTTTCCGGAATAGAACGACCGAACAAATCAGCTACCCCGTATTCTGTAACGACATACATTGTGTCCGTACGTGGAGTAGTAATTACAGCTCCAGCAGGCAGATTAACATTTATTCGAGAAGAAACGCTGCCATCCTTATTTGTAACAGTAGATGGCAAACATAAAAAGCTTTTTCCACCCTTGGATTTCCTCGCCCCTCTAACAAAATCAAGCTGTCCTCCTGTGCAGGAATACTGACGATGTCCTATAGATTCAGAGCAAACTTGACCTGTGAGATCTACCATTAGGCAGGCATTTATCGATATAAAATTCTCTTGTGCACCTACACGCTCATAGTTATTTGTCATATTAATAGGTGCAAACTTTACATTATTTCCGCAAAACTCATAAAGATCACTGCTTCCCAATGCAAACGATGCTTCCATATTTCCTGTCATAACGCCTTGCTTCGCCAATTCCATCATAGAATCAGTAAACATTTCTGTTTGGCAGGAGAGGTTTTTCTTATCTTTAAGGCCATAAGCGACAGCATTGGCTAATCCGCCCAATCCAACCTGAAGGCAAGCACCATCGGGAACCATAGGAATAATGTATGAAGCAATTTTGTTATCTACATCAGTTACGGGAGGCTGAGGAAGCTCTGCCAAAGGCATATTATGTTCGTAAAGTCCAGTTACTTGGCTTATATGTATCTTATTATGAACACCCTCAGTGAAACATTGATGTTTATTCACCTGTAAAAAGACACGTTTAGGTACTCCCGCATCTACCAACTGCCCTGCAACAAAAGTAGCCATAACACCGAGATGAAAATATCCTTCATCATCCATGGGCGAACACTGTGTCATTACGGTGTTTACTTTATACACGTCACGAAGAACATCAAAAACATTTGACAAATGCAGTGAGTTAACGATAATATTGCTTTCTTTAGCAAACTTATGTTCAATACCACCGAAAAACAAAGAATGATAATTGATATGCCCTTGATATTTAGATGAAGTTAACACCTTCAGTGGGTGAAACGTCAACATGTTCACAAGAGTTACGTCTTCAAGTTCCTCATAGCGGTCTGCAATGGCATTGCACATCTCGGTTGCTGTAGTAGGACCCGCACCGCACCAAATTCTGTCTCCACTTGAAATCTGCAATGCAAATTCCTCTGGAGTAGAAAGTAGTTCCTTATAACGCTGTTGATATTTTGACATTAAAATCCTCCTTTTATCTTAATTTTAGAGAGCCAGCGTAAGTGATAAAGCATCATGAAAAAACTGAACCTCTCAAATTCCTTACACCAATTTAATAAGCAAAATCCATGCCAACTAACAAAAAACCCCTTTTTATGGCTTTTTAAACCGTAAAACCATATTTCTCATCATTTTATTATGGAAAAAAAAGAAAAAAAATTAATGTGCAAAAATTTCTTGCACATTAATTGCACAAATTATCTGCACAAACGAATATAATTGCACAAATAAATTCGAAAATATTTGACTTACTCAAAAACCGTGTTATACTTTAGGTAAATTACTGCGATTTCACTAAATTCAATAAATAAAAGGAGCGATTTTTGTGATTTTTCCCGATTTAAGCTGTACACCTCAGCTTTCCTTTAAATATTTTGAAGATCATGGCATTTTCCAGATGCTTGATGTAAATGCCGCAACTGTGTTTACTATTTCAAAAAAATCCAATCGTATACATTTTGATAGTGATTATGAGCTCCACCTTCGCAATCTTTCCGAGGTTAAAGTTTATATATCCGAGCATATTGAAGAACTTTCACTTATAGAAAACTATGACATGATTTCTTATAATTCAATGTATTTAATCATAAACCAAATTAGCGATTTTGAAACACATTCTGTTTACAGTGCTTTTGTTTCAAGCAGTCCTTTGTCTGAAAATGATGCCCTTTGGTGCTTTCGCTTTACACAATTATTCTACGATAGAACTTTACTTCAAAATGAATTGCTTCAAGATACAAACTTTTTAAATAATATTTTCAATAGCACAGAATCATCAATCATCGTTTTTGATCTTAATTTGCATGTTGTCTCTTATAACCCTGCAGCTAAAAATTTATTTAAAATTACAGATCCACCAACGGAAGATAATACACTTAAAAATAACAAAGTCTTGATGAATGCGTTACATAATTTAGTAATTTCGGGCGAGAAGCAATCATGCCCTAATGTTTCTTTTTCTTTTCAGGACTATCATCTTCTACTTAATTGTGTTTTTTCTCCGTTACGTAACAGTAAAAATGATATTGTAGGAATTGTTGCGGTATGCGCTGATATCACAAAGGAAGAAGCTTTGAAGGTAACTGTAGACGGACTAAGACAGTATAGTATTTTAGGTGAGGTTGCTTATGGTTTAGCCCATGATATCAAAAATCCATTATCGGCAATACAAGGTACGGCGGGAGTTTTGAAAAATCCTAAAATTGATACAAATCTTTGCCTCCACCTGTCTAATATTATTTCTCATGAAGCGTCATCAATAGACCAAACTCTCACCCAAATGCTATCATTCGGAAAAATTGCAACCTGTGACGATGCACAAGTGGTAAATATAAATGACAGTATTTTAAATTGTATAGAAACCATAAGAAGACGTAAGAGAGAAAAAAGTATTGTAATCACAACCGACTTATCCCACGAGGTAAATACAGCCAGTATGAACCGACATCATCTTGAACAAATTTTGCTTGGCATCCTGATAAATTCTGTTCAGGCGATTGAAACAGAAGGAAATATACATGTAGTCAGTGAACGAAAAAACAATATCAATTTTATTTCGATTTCTGATGATGGATGTGGAATTTCTGAAGAAAACCGTAGCAAGATATTCACGCCCTACTGTTCTACTAAAATTAATGCCAAAGGCTTAAGCCTTTTCACTGCAAAACAATTAATCGAGTCCTATGGTGGAAATATTTTTTTTACGGATAATGCTGAAAAAGTTACTAAATTCATCATTATGTTACCGAAATAAGTATAGTGGGAGGATAGATAATGCAGCAAAGAATTTTTATTATTGATAAAGAGCCCAATATTTGTGATACTCTATGTACAGCTCTTACTTTATTGGAATTTAATGCACAGTTTTCTAGAGATGAAAATGATATAATTAATGAGTTACATAAATTCAATCCGCATACTATCATTTGCGACATCGTTTCACAAAAGCAAAAAAACCAAGAGCTTTTACGCAGCATAAAACAAGAGTTTCCTAATACTGTTCTAATTGCTATTTCGGCTAGTGGAAGGATCGAAGATGTTGTAGATGCCATGCGTTTAGGTGCTGATGATTATATGCTGAAGCCTTTTACTATTGAAGCTCTCACAGAAAAAATAGCTGAACTTCACGATGTGAAAAAATCAAAGAAAATTGATAGCTCATCTAAAAACGAAGTAAAAAAAGATACCCCTCCTGCATCGGGATACGGGCTTATCGGAAAAAGTGTGGCTATCAATTCTATTTTAAATATTTCAGAAAAAATAAAAGACTTAGGCGTAACTGTTTTAATAACAGGTGAAAGCGGTACTGGCAAAGGCGTCATTGCACATTATATACATCAAGCAGGAAATCGAAGTAAGCTCCCCTTTGTGTATATTAACTGTGGTGCAATTCCTGAAACGTTAATTGAAAGCGAATTATTCGGACATGAGAAAGGCTCTTTTACAGGTGCCGTTTCCATGAAGCAAGGGAAATTTGAACAAGCTGGCGAAGGTACTGTTTTTTTGGATGAAATAGGAACACTTCCCCTTAATTTACAAACCAAACTTTTAGGAGTGCTCCAAGATTATTACGTTATAAGAATTGGCGGAAGCACTCAAATCCCAATAAAAGCCCGTGTTATAGCTGCTACTAACGAAAATTTAGAGGAAGCAATAACTAGGGGGACATTTCGAGAAGATTTATTTTATCGCTTAAATGTTATAAACATAGAATGTCCTGCACTGCGATTTCGAAAGGATGATATACCTCTGTTGGGTAAGTATTTTTTCTCCGAATCTCAGGGTAAATTGGGGAAACCCGAGCCTTTTTTAGTAACTGATGATTTTTGGCAGGCTTTGCAAAGATATGCTTGGCCCGGAAATATTCGTGAGCTTGAAAATTTAATTAAACGAGTAGCCATTCTCTGTGAGCACTCCCCCATAACGGCAGAGGACTTACCGGCACAATTCCGCCAAATTGGCGGACTAGAACAACCGGCTCTATCTCTTTCAGTCCAAGAACAGGAAATACGCACAATTCTTGTTGCTCTAGAAATGAACAATGGTCATCGTGAAAAAACAGCACAGCAACTGGGAATATCCAGACGAACCTTACAATATAAAATCAAAAAATATAATCTTTCGTTGTTTTAAAAAATAGGAATATTGTTCTTTTATTTGTTGTACAAACTTTTGCAATAAAAACTTTTTACGTTACATACAATTGGTTATCAGAATTTCCCGATAAAACAAGCAAGCAGGGCAAATGGATATCCATTTACTCTGCTTGCTTGTTGGGCAGTAGCCCCAATCCCCACTAAAACAAACGCCTGTCGCTATGTTTTGAATACTGTCATACTGACAGTAGCATCACCTCGCTTCGCTTTGGTTTATAAGGACTTATCGTTCTTTTTCTTTTGTTGCTCCTCATCTTTTATAACAATTTCTAGAGGTTGTTCACATTGGCTTTTGCGTTCAAGACTTCCTGCATTTCTTTTCTCATATCATTATATTTAGCGTATACTTTTTTCTTTACGGTAAGGAGTGTTGCATACTCTGTTGTTAGTTCCATCATCTTTGGAAGTTTTGGTAAGCCTATCGCTTTAAAGTGATTTTTAGCAGCTTGATGTAGTAGAATTGCTGTGATGTTTTCTTCTTTAAACTTAGATGAATAGCCCGACTTTTTATAATCATCATAAATAGCTTTTTATTTTGAAAAATTGCTGATATTATGCTACAGAAAAAAGATAAAACTCAACAGTAATGTCATCTGCTTTTGCTTTTAAATCTTCATAATTAAATAGGTTATTTTCGGTAAGATAATTCATAGTTTTAGAAAGTTGCTTTAGGTCATTCATAGTAGTCCACTTCTTGTTTCGCCACGATTCCTGAGTGGAACTGTATCTCCAGTTTCATACCTGTATGTACCCTTATAGAGGAAATCAGCCTTTTCACAAGGTCTTGGTCAAACTCTCTTACCTACGGATTAACATTGCCTATGGTCTTGTCTAATGCCTCAACTCTTTGAACATAGTTTTCTGCATTTTTCTGTGTTTGCACCGCCTTTATTTTCGCTGTTTTCAGCCCCTTTATCTTCTCAGACAGTTTCTTATATTCTTCATCGAATTCTTCACTGACAGCTCCTTGTTTTGCGTTATTTTCTATGAGTGTACGCATTTGCCTTTGAAGATGTTCTATTTGTTCGTCATATTCGGTTGTAACACCTTGGGTCCTGTAGTTACCTAATAACTCTTATTACGTTTTCTCTGAAGGTGCCTATAAACTCACCTGTATTTTCTACTACATTATTTATGGCTTTCATAATTGCATGATGAAGTTGTTCTTCCTTTAGGGTAGGTGATTTCTGGCATCTTGATTTCTTGCCTTGTTTCAGCCTGTCCTCGCATCTCCATACTGCCGATTTGTCACCGTATTTAGACCATATCTGCCTACGGTAGGCATGACCGCATTCTGCACATACTATCAGATCTGTAAGTATGTAGAACTGTATTTGCTTTTCTCCTGTATTTGCTTTTCTCCTTTAATTCCTTGTTCTTTTTTCTTGTAACTGCAGATTTATTCAAACTTGCTCGCCTTGCTTTTTCTGCCTGTACTTGATGGAATAACTCCTTTGGGATGATTGCCTCATGGTTATCCTCTATGTAGTACTGTCTGACATATCCATCATTTTTCACCCTTTTCTTGGTGAGCAAATCTACTGTATAAGTCTTTTGCATACAAGCATCACCGCAGAATTTTTCATTTGAGAGCATTTTGTTGATGGTTCCCGGATGCCACTGGTCAAGTCCTGTGACAGTCTTAATACCATCTCTCACCACTATCAGCTGAAATCTTAGAATGACAATACTTACATAAAGACATCAAGTTACTTTCAACGTGTGTACCACCTTGGCTTAAAGGTTTGATGTGGTGTACTTCTTCTACGGCTTTAAGAACTCCACGTTTAAAACACGCCTCACACAACGGATTCTTACGAACGCAATTTTCCCTAGCCTTTCGCCAATCACTACCGTAACGTTTGTTAGTCATTGGGTCACGTTGATACTTGTTGTAATGCTTATCAACTTCACGTTTATGCTCCAAACAATAACGCTCACCGTTCTCGGCTAACTGATTACACATACCATGTCTGCAGGGGCGTTTTGGTTTGTACGGCATTGACTTCAACTCCTTTTAAATTAAAAAGACACCTACCAGTTTAGATAGATGCCTTCACATATTTTTATTCTGTTGTCCTTTTTTGACAAGTATATCATAACACAAAACCTATACTAACATATACTAACATTTACTCTCATCTTTTAAAATTTTATCAACTGCTTTTAAAGCATCATTATTTACTCGATATGTATGTTGGATACTGTACCCCATATTTATTGCTATTTCTTCCCAAGTTCTAAAACATAAGTATCTTAATTCTAAAAGTGTTTGGTATTCTAGATTGCTAATCTTTTGTATAATTTTAGAAATCTCTTTTTTTAAATCAACTAGTACATCAATGTCATTGTTAATGTCTGACTCCATATCAACAATCTTAACGATGATTTCTTCCATACGTTGAACGTTTCTTGAGCCACTTGTTGGCATATCACTTAATGTTGTTGTGGCTTTTAACGCCAAGCTATTAAGCGATGATACTTGCTCTATTTTACTATTAATTCTATGGTCTATTCTATAAGCTTGTCCCAAATACTCTTTTGCTTTCATAATCTACACCTCACTTTGTATTTTTTTCATTAGCCATTCACCATCAATATTAGTCAAAGCTTTGTACCAATCTGACCTAAAAAACTTCTCTATCCTTTGTTTCTGTGATTGTGCTTCATAATCTTTAGAATAAACATTTAACCTTTCTAACATTCTTTTATAATCTTTCACTGCCAATTCAACAATGGCATTAGCTAAATTTTCATATTGCCTAGTAATCCCATTCATTAAACCACTCCTAACTGTACCTTGACTGCATCTATCAAACTACTTTGTATTTTATCTTTACTCTGTAATGCTTTCATTACGTTTTCATCAATGATATCCTTGCAAATGATGTGGTGTATAACAACTGTTTCCCTTTGACCTTGACGCCACAACCTTGCATTGGTTTGTTGGTACAACTCTAAACTCCAAGTTA
>JBKEAS010000029.1:0-6895 GCA_047972635.1 Anaerotignum sp. | reverse complement strand
ACTCAGGTGTCGTCCTCTCGGTAGGAAGCACCTTGTCTCCAATGCGGTTTTCAATTGTGCCAATAACCCCAACCTTTTTTCCCATACGGTCCAAAACCGATTTCATTAAATATGTGGTTGTAGTTTTGCCATTTGTTCCGGTGACGCCAATCAAACTCATTTTTGCAGATGGTTCGTCATAATAATGCACCGCCATCAGCGCCAAAACCTCTCTACTATTTTCCACTTGGATTACAGTAATTTCAGAACCAATTCCTTCTGGCATACGCTCACATATGAGTGCTGAAGCACCTTCTTTTTCGGCTAAAGGTGCAAATTTATGTCCATCTACCGAAAACCCTGTGACACACACAAAAACAGCTCCCGCACTCACTTTTCGAGAGTCGTACGCAATATTATTCACCTCTACAGCAGAATTTCCTTGTAATACTTTATAAGAAACATTACCTAACAGCTTTTTCAAGTCCATGCTGTTTTCCTCCTTTAAGTAAGGCATCAACCCAGACTTTCACAAAAAATGCAAAAAGCGTTCTCATCCACCTTAATATAACGATATATTCTCAATACAACAACCATTCATAAATGCAGTACCTTTTCCTAAAGTTCTTCGTTTTATTTTTTCAAAAACAAACGATAAAATCTAGCTTCATAAAGAAAAAACATTTCTAAAGCACACGCTTTTTCTCAATCCAAAAAAATCGTATTCTCGGAAAAGTATACCACATTTACGCAATTCTACCAAATGTTTTTGGCATTTCCGTTTCTTTTTTTATATGGATTTTTATATCAAAATTCTACAAACTATTCTTACGCTCTACTCTCACAAATAATCGCTTAGTCGAAATACACGATAACTTCTGTTCCTTTGTTGATTGTTTCTCCACCAGGTGGCAATTGCCTTTGTATGATTTTGCCTTCTCCTTTGATGTTAAACGTAAGCTCCTCTGCTCGAAGCACTTTTGTGGCTTCTTGTAAAGTCATGCCCACCACCTCAGGCATAATCGCCTGTTCTTTTGTTGCTTCTTCTGCCTCTGCCTCACTATAGACAGGCTCAATTCCCAAATATGGCAATGTATTTTTAAGCAATTCCTGCATAACAGGCCCTGCTACCGTACCGCCATAATAAACCCCTTGTGGTTCGTCAATTAAGACCAATGCCATAACTTCCGGATTTTCCGCTGGAGCAAATGTCATAAAAGAAGCAATGTATTTTCCACTTCTGCGAGGTAATTTTTCAGAAGTGGCTGTCTTTCCGCCAATTCTATATCCAGGGATATAAGACTTATTTCCCGTACCCACAGAAACCACGCTCTCTAAAATAGGTTTCATAATATCCGAAGTTTCTTTAGAAATCACTTGCTCGCCTTTTTCATATTGAAACTCCTCAACTAAATTTCCGTTTTCATCCGCAATTCCCTTGGCTATATGCGGTGTAATCAAATACCCTCCATTTACAATAGAAGATGCTGCACGCAAAAGTTGTAGTGGTGTAATCTGAAACGACTGACCAAAGCTCATCGTTGCCAACTCCACAGGGCCTACATTTTCTAATTTATGAATGATACCAACTGCTTCTCCCGCTAAATCAATACCTGTTTTTTCATCAAAACCAAACTTCTTCATATACGCAAGAAATTTCTCTGCCCCCAACTGTTCACCGATAACCATAAATACCGGATTACACGAATTTTGAACGCCCTCTATAAATGTTTCCGAACCATGCGTGCGAGGATAGCGCCAACACTTAATTCGCCTATCCCCAGCAATATGAAATCCATTGCAAAAAAAGGTACTCTCTGGTGTAACAACCCCTTCTTCAAGTCCTGCTGCTGAGGTCACGATTTTAAATGTACTGCCAGGCTCGTATGTATCGTTAATGGCGGTATTACGCCACATAGCATTTAGAGAATTATTTTTCTCTTCCTGTGAAAGGCTACTCCATGTCTGTGCCAATGTCTCATCGTTTATGGTAAATGGGTCGTTCAAGTCAAAGGATGGATAATTTGCCATCGCATAAATTTCACCATCTTGTGGGTTTAAAACAATAATCAACCCATGATCTGCATTTTTGGTCTCTACTGCCTTGGCAATCGTCTGCTCAGCATATTGTTGCAACACAACGTCAATAGTAGTAACCAAATTTTTTCCATCCTCTGGTGGGATTCTATCTTGCTTACTATCAACTTCATTTCCTCTAGAATCGGTTAGCGTTAAAATTTTCCCTTGCTTACCTTCTAAAAGCTCATCATATTTTGCCTCTATACCCAAAATTCCTTGATTGTCTTTACCAACAAACCCAATCACGTGTGCTGCCATTTCCGAGTAGGGATAAGAACGCTTTACATCCTCATCAACCATAACGCCAGGCACTTCGTCCTTGCGAATTTCTGCCGCCAGTTCACTATCAACCTTTGTTTTTATTCTTACTAACGCAACCTTTTCTTGAATTTTTTTGAAAACAATATCATAATCTAGCTCTAGCTTTTCTGCCAAATATGCTGCTGTTTTTTCCGGATCCTGAACCTGCACCGGAATAACACTAACAGCATTTACTGTCTCCGTTAAGGCAATACCCTCTCCGTTTCTATCCAAAATGCTGCCTCTTTTGGGCATAATCAATCTATCTCTTGTTTGTTGTTCATAAGCCAATTCCTGCCATTGCTCGGCACGAAAAAGTTCAATATAGATAATTCTTCCTAATAACACAGCAAAACCCAACATCGCTCCTAACAAAAAGACCAACAACTTTTTTTTAACACCTATTGGTGGTCGTTGCATAAAAAACACCCCCGCCTTTTCCATTTATAAAAAATATATGGAAAAAACAGGGCGTGTATGCGTTTATTCACACTGCAATCAAACAAACTAGGTTTCGCTTTAAACAGGTCAACCATTCCTTGTCTATCTTCTATTCACTACTTGAAGCATCTGTTGCCTTTGCGGCAAGAACAATCTTCACATCTTGTCCTTTTTCAATGCTAACACCATATTGGGGGTCTTGTGAAGTGACTACACCGTTTGTGTCGCCTTCAAAAACCACTTCAAGTCCAGCACTTGTTAGTGCCGTAGTTGCCTCATTATATGTTTTCCCAACCACATTTGGTACAGAAACAGTTCCTACATCTTCACTCGATTTTTCAACATACAGTATAATTTCACTGCCCGTTTCCACCTCACTGCCACCCTTAGGTACTTGATTTGTAATGGTGTTTCCAGTCCCTACGACCTTGTACTTTAGCATTTTTCCATCCAAATCCGATACCACATCATAGGTGGAACTACCAATATAGTCAGGCAATGTAACCGTCTCATTTGTTGTTAAGGCGGATGTTTCTGTCGTACTTTCTGTTGGCGGTAAATTCTTATACTTAATAATCTTTTCAATCAATTCCTTCGTCATCGGTGCGGTACTTTGTACCCCATCAACATATTCTTCTGGCAAATGCATAACCGACATGACAATATATTTTGGATTTTCTGCTGGAAAATATGCAATATGAGTCAAAGTCCAAAGGTCATCACGGGTTCTTTGTCCTTGTTCTGCCGTACCCGTCTTACATCCAATAGAATATCCGGCAATAGCAATTTTCTTTCCCGTACCTCTTTCCACAGTTGCTTTTAATGCAACTCGCAAATAATCTGAAGTCTCGGCAGAAATAACCTGACGAACGACCTGCGTTTTGTTTTCAAAAACAACGTCGCCCTGTTGGTCAATAATCTGTGATACCACATGAGGCTTTACCACATTCCCACCATTAATTAATGCTGAAAAAGCAGTTATAATCTGAATTGTTGTGCAATTAAATGTCTGACCAAAAGAGATTGTTGCCAACTCTGTTGGGCCTATTCCTGCTAAGGAATGAAGTAGCTTTGCAGCATCCACTTCATCTGGTAAATCAATGCCTGTTTTTTGTCCAAACCCAAATTCCATTTGATAGCGATATATTTTCTCCGCTCCAAGTTTTTGTGCTATTTGAATAATCGCCATATTACAAGACTGTGCCAAAGCTTCTTCTACATTAATGTTGCCATGTCCGCTTTTCAAATGACAATTAATACGTGTACCACTTACATCCATAGATCCGCTACAATGGTAAATGGTATCTGGCGTAATAACACCTTCTTCTAAGGCTGCCGCTGCCACCAAAGGCTTGTATATAGAACCCGGTTCATACGTATCACTAATGGAAAAAGTTCTCCACATATTGTTTAAGTATTCCACCTGTTCTTCGCTACTTTTCGCTTCCCAGGCTGTCTTAAATTCAGAATTCGTTTCAACTTCTATCGGTGTACTTGGTTCATTCAAGTCAAAACCATTTGATTCTGCCAATGCCAAAACTTCGCCAGTATTTGGGTCCATGACAATGGATGCAACATTTTGTGATGGCCATTCCTCGGCAGTCTTGTTCACAGCTTCTTCGGCATACTGTTGTATGGTGTAATCAATTGTAGTAATAACCGTATCACCATCTTGTGCAGGATAGTCTTGATAAGAAACTCCTGTTGCGCCCTCGTAAAGAATAAAAGAACGACCTGGCACACCTACCATGTAATCATTATACTGCCCTTCAATGCCCCATTGACTTCCGCCATGAATAAACCCTAGCAAATGACTTCCTAGCGTCTTTAACGGATAAGAACGCTTACTTGTTTGCTCGTAATAAACGCCTTTAAGCCCCAATTCTTCTAATTCTTCCTTTAAATCTCTATCAATACCTTTTACAAGATATTTCCAATGATTTGGAAGGTTAATTTCTCCTGTTTGTTGGTTCACAGTAATATAACTTTTTAATGTTTCATATTCTAACTCTGAAAAATACTGACACAATGTGGATATTGTCTTTTCTTGTTCATCTTCATCATTTTCTGCCAAAACCAAGGCATCAAAAACCACATTGTATACTGCTGTTGAAACTGCCAAAACCTGTTCATTTCGGTCAAGAATATTGCCTCTATTCGCAGCAATGACTGCATCATACCGATTTATTTGCTGATTTTTTGCTGCCGCTTCGTATTCTTCGCCATGAACAACCTTCAAATAAAAAATTCTTCCTAAGAAAACAACAAAAATCATCATAAACACAAAAAGAATAAAAGCGAATTTATTATCTGCTTTTATTCCTGTTGTAGATTTTTTCATAAAATATCAATCCTTTTTTAATCGACTTAAAATATTGGAGAATTTACTACTACTTTCTTTATCTGCCGTATCTGCTGCATATTGCACAGTATAGCTTTGCTTCGGTACATCAATATAAACAACTTGAAATGACTGTGGCTCTGACATAGACAAACGTGTTGTTGCCTGTTCCTTAACATAATCCAAATCAATTTGCTCTGTCAACTCCGACTGCAACATAGCATTTGTTAATTTTAAATCCGCGAGCTCCGTTTTTTCACGTCTTAACTCAACACCTTCGTTTATGACTCTAACATGCATTCCCATAAAAACAAGTGCACCTGCAAAAAGAAGTACAACAATTGCAATTAATTTTAGGGCTGTCACCCTACTTTCTCTAACTTCTGCTCTGTGCGATTTTTCTTTTAAGGCATTGCCGTTTTTATGCTCTTCGTTTGGGTAATATGGGGTGTATTCCGGCTCTATATCATATGCGACATTTCCATAGCTATAGTAAGAGGAACCTCTGTAGCTATGGATATCTGCTGCATCTCTATGTTTGTTATAGTTTCTTTGAGGCATGACATTCCCCTCTTTTCACTCTTATTTTTTTACTCCCTCAAGCACGCGTAATTTCGCACTTCTAGAACGAGGATTAACTTCTAATTCTTCGTCACTTGCAACAATCGGCTTCCTTGTAATCACTTTACCGGTTTGTTTTAGTTTACAAACACAAATCGGAAATTGTGGCGGACAAACGCAAGGATTTTCTTGTTTACGAAAAGCTTCCTTTACAATTCTATCCTCTAAAGAATGGAATGTTATAATACAAAGTCTGCCACCATCATTTAATTTATGAGAAACATCATCAATGGCTTTTTTCAAAACGTCAAGCTCACCATTGACTTCAATCCGAATTGCCTGAAATGTTCTTTTTGCAGGGTGTGGACCATCTTTTCTTGCACCCTTCGGTACTGCCTTTTTAATCACGTCCACCAATTCCAATGTAGTCTCAATTGGCTTTTGTTTTCTTTCATTCACAATAAATTGTGCAATCCGCTTTGCCCAACGATCTTCACCGTAATTAAAAATAATGCGATTTATTTCATCTTCATCATACTCATTTACAACTTCGTAAGCAGAAAAAGGTTTCGTTGCATCCATTCGCATATCAAGAGGTGCATCGTGCTGGTAGGAAAATCCTCGCTCCGCCTCGTCTAGTTGATGAGAGGACACACCAATATCCATAAGCATCCCATCAATAGCATCAATGCCAAGATTATCCAATATGGTCGCAATATTCGAAAAATTATCATGAACAAAAGTAACTTTATCTAAATGTTCCTTTAGTCTTTCCTTTGCCGCCTTATGGGCGTTTAAATCTTGGTCAATGGCAATTAACCTGCCTGTGGTCAATTTCCTTGCAATCTCCAAAGAATGACCACCTCCACCCATCGTTCCATCAACATAGATACCATCAGGCTTAATATTCAAATTTTCTATGCACTCCCAAAGAAGCACGGAAACATGATGAAATTCCACAATACCTACCCAAGCAATCCCACAAAACCATTTTAGGAGTGGTGCTTATTCCCTTTCTTATATTTATTATTTAGGATCAAATTTAAAAAAATATAAACTTATATCTTCAATACTTTCTTAAATCCCTAAATTCTCCATTTCAAAAGCCAACTCATTGCTGATGAAATTCTCTTCGTTATTGTATTCGTTCCAACCATCCTTGTTCCAAATTTCCACTCTATTGTTAACACCAAT
>JBKEAS010000131.1:0-2441 GCA_047972635.1 Anaerotignum sp. | reverse complement strand
TCGGCGTCTTTTTATATCATAGTATTCTTATATGCTTTGTGTGATTTTAAATTATCATTTTTTTCATAACTTGTCAATAGTTAGTTTACATTTATTTTGACATAAGTCAATAACATTTATTGAAATTCACGTATCTTGATGTTTTAAACATTGTATTTCCGTTTTTATGATTATAACTTTAACATTAACGTATTTACATTTATAATCAATTAAGAGGAATTAACTGACAATGTTAAAATAGCTTGATGAAGAAAATATATAACTTTTCAATATTCACTCTATACACAATGAGGTATTTATAATGGAATTTCACGAAAGACTTAAGTTTCTTCGTAAAGAAAAAAAAATGACCCAAGCAGCTTTAGCAAAAGAATTAACCTATGGTTCTACCGCAATTTCAAACTATGAATCCGGTCATAATCAGCCTTCCATTTTGGATTTAAAAAAAATAGCTTCTATTTTTGATGTGTCTCTGGATTATCTTTTGGGCGTAAATGAAATTCGTCGCCCATATGAGCCTGAAAAAAAAACAGATGATTTTAAAACCTTTATCTATTATTTCGAAATGCTTGAGGAAAATAGCAAAAAAGAATTATTACTCTATATTCAGTGGTTATTAAATCGCCAAAATGCTTCAACACACGATCCTTATGCCGAACCTGCCAATTTTCAACAAGCTTCTTTACGCGTTGCACAAAAGCAAGAGGCATTTAAAATTTAAAAAAAGCGTCAAATTTGCCTATGTGAAAAATGACGCTTTTCATTTTTTTACAAACCATTGTTTTTTTTATTTGCACGCAATTCTCTGGCTGCTGTCAACGTAGCATTGGTTATTTCAGCACTTCCCATAAGCCTTGCCACCTCATCTGTCGCACCTTCATCATTCAAGCCTTTTACCCTTGTAAGGGTTTGATCTTCTATGGTGTCTTTCTCAATTAAAAAATGTGTATCCGCCATTGCGGCAATTTGAGGCAAGTGTGTGATACAAAGTATCTGACGTTTTTGTCCAATGAGACTCATCTTTTCGCCTACCTTCGCCGCCGTTCTGCCACTCACACCCGTATCGATCTCATCAAATATAAATGTTTCGATTTCATCTGCATCTACCAAAACAGCTTTTAACGCTAACATAACACGGCTCATTTCACCGCCTGAAGCGATTTTTGCCAACGGTTTTAAGTCTTCACCGGCATTAGCAGAAATCAAAAATTCCACTTTATCCTTGCCCGTTGCATTCCATTCATCTTTAGGAGACACTTCAATATAAAATTTTGCATTTTTCATTTCCATATCTTTTAAAGACTCTTCAATCTGATGGGCAACTTTTTTTGCTGCCACCTCTCTCATCGCAGTTAATTTTTTAGCCGCATTTTCTAAAGCCTGTTGTTCTTTTTCTCTTAGGGCAGTTAATTCCATAACCTTTTCTTGACTATTGGAAAAAAAGTCAATTTCTTTTGTAATTTCCATACAAAAATTCAAGACCGCCTCAACACTTCCGCCAGATTTGCGTTTCATTTTATAGATTGTTTGCAGGCGTTCGTCTACTCGTTCCAATTCCTCTGGGTCATCTTCCAAACTTTGTGCGTATCTTTTGATAGTCCTTGAAATATCCTCAAGCCTAGCATAAACATCTTCCAGGTCATTATAGTATTCTTCTAGCGTACTGTCCAAAGAAGCACACTCTCTTATGTTTGAAACTGCATTGCTTACATTATCACAAGCAGAGGGAATGTCGTCGGTACCATCATATAAAAGGCTCGCACTTTCCATACTCAGACGAATTAAGCGTTCCATATGCACCAAAAGCTTCTTTTTTTCAGTCAATATTTCTTCTTCACCAACTGATAATTGAGCATTTTCAATTTCAATTTTTTGAAAATTCAGAATATCCAATCTCTGCTCTCTTTGAGACTCATCTCCAACTAAATCAGCCAATTGCAAATCGATCTCTTTTCTTTTGTCAAAACTTTTTTTATAAATTTCTTTGATATCTTCAAAATCATTACCACAAAATCGATCTAACAAGTGAATATGCTTTGATGGAGTCAAAAGAGATTGATGTTCATGTTGTCCATAAATATCAATCAAACCCTCAGCGATTTCCTTCAGCATCGTTTTCGTTACAATGCTCCCATTGATACGGCAAATAGACTTGCCCGTATCACTCAGTGTACGGGTAATTAATATTGTCCCATCTTCTTCAGCTTCAATCCCACTTTCTTCAAGCTTTACTGAAAATCCACTGTCATTTACAGAAAAAAGAGCCTCAACCAAAGCCATTTTTTGATTTTTACGTAAAAAATCCTCACCAATTCTTCCACCCAAAGCAAACTGGAGTGAATCAATGAGCATAGACTTGCCTGCACCTGTTTCTCCTGTCAAAATATTCAACCCTGCACCAAAGGCAACCTGACACTCTTCAATCAAAGCTACATTTTTAA
>JBKEAS010000321.1:0-2960 GCA_047972635.1 Anaerotignum sp. | reverse complement strand
GTCAAATGCACACCTAATTTTTGTAATACATTTTCATCTATGCTTGATAAAATAACAGAAGAATGTGCCTCTGTGCATTTTAACTTTTCCAACTGTGCCAATGCCAAATTAGCTTGCTCGTCGGTTGTTGCACTAATACAAAGGGCAATAAGCACTTCATCGGTATGTAAGCGAGGATTATGATTGCCTAGATTATTGACCTTCAATTTCTGAATAGGTTCAATAACCGTTGGAGAGATCAATTTTGCTTCCTTTGGTATCCCTGCCAATTCTTTCAACGCATTTAATAACATGGCAGAAGATGCACCAAGCAAAGGTGTCGTTTTTCCCGTTACAATCGTACCATCTGGCAATTCCATCGCCGCACAAGGGGCATTGGTTTCACTTGCTCTTTCCGTCGCAACCGTCACAACGGCTCTATCAAGAACGGAAACTCCCACCTGCTTCATCAAAAGCTCCAACTTAAAAATAACTTCATCGTCTAAGTTGCCTTTTCTATGCTCGCAAAGACATTTAAAATATCTGCGGATAATCTCATTGCTTGAAGCTTTCTTGACACCCTCATCATCCACGATACAATTCCCAACCATATTTACCCCCATGTCTGTGGGAGATTTGTATGGGGATTGTCCATAAATTTGTTCAAACATTGCATTTAATACAGGAAAAACCTCTACATCCCTATTGTAGTTGATGGTTGTTTTTCCATAAGCTTCAAGATGGAATGGGTCAATCATATTCACATCGTTTAAGTCTGCCGTTGCCGCTTCGTAGGCAACATTCACAGGGTGGCGTAATGGCATATTCCAAATTGGAAATGTTTCAAACTTTGCATATCCCGCCTTAATTCCTCTTTTGTTTTCATGAAATAGCTGAGAAAGGCAAGTTGCCATCTTCCCACTACCAGGTCCCGGTGCAGTGACCACCACCAAAGAACGCTCTGTTTCAATATAATCATTTTTGCCATACCCTTCATCACTTACAATCAAAGGGATATTGGTGGGATAACCCGCAATAGAGTAGTGTTTATAAACCTTAAGCCCCAATGCTTCCAATTTCTTTTCGTACGCAATTGCCGCCGTCTGTCCATTAAACTGTGCTAGCACAACGCTACCCACAAATAATCCGTACCCACGAAAAGCATCAATCAGACGCAATACGTCCATATCATAAGTAATCCCTAAATCTCCACGAACTTTATTTTTTTCTATATCGCCGGCATTGATTACAATTACAATCTCTGCTTCATCCTTTAACTGAACAAGCATATTTACCTTACTGTCTGGTTTAAAACCCGGAAGTACACGAGATGCATGGTAGTCATCAAATAATTTTCCGCCAAATTCCAAATATAATTTTCCACCAAATTGCCCAATTCTTTCTTTAATTCTTTCCGACTGCATCTTTAAATATTTATCATTATCAAACCCAATTTGCAACATCTCTAAGCTCCCCCGCAATCCTCGTCCTTTTCATTTACGGTATTTAATTATACTATTTTTTTCGACATTTTTCAAATAAAAATAGAAAACAATCAAAATAATTCAATTCTAATCTATTCATAAAAAACTCAGTAATCCTTACCCGAATCTGTAACCGCAAGACAAAAGACAGAAACCTTCTTTGCTCCTGCACGGTATAGCGCACGACTACACGCATTGACAGTTGCACCTGTGGTAAAAATATCGTCAACCAAAAGAATATGTTTGCCTTCGCAATTTTTAGATATAAACGCATTATTCAAATTATCATAACGCTCTTCGGCAGACAATGTACTTTGTGCCATTGTTTTCTTCACTCTGGTAAGCACGCCCTTTTCATAAGCGATGTCAAGATGCTCGCTTATGCTTTTGCAAAGAATATCAACTTGATTAAACCCACGCTCTTTTTCTTTTTTGATATGCAAGGATACTTCTGTGATACAGTCTATTTCATGGATCCATTCTTCATGATATTTAAGCATAAATTCTGCCATAAACCGACCAAAAACTCGTCCGCATCCTTTCACACCATCAAACTTAAAGCGAAAAATCGCATCTCGCAATTCTTCATAAGAAAATGCAGCACTTCCTCTAAAAAATACCGGCTTAAATTCCAAACAAGTGTGGCACACCGTTCCAACTTGTATCTCTCTCCCGCAAAATTCGCATTTATTGCCTACCAAAAAAGGGATTTCCTTCTCACAGCCAACACAAATACCTTGGTCATATTCTTCCATAGATAATAACTGATTACAAAACACACAAACAGGAGGATACATCACGTCTAAAACTCTTTGTACTACACTTCTCATGGCTGCACGTCCTGTTCAAACATAAAATCATGTAAATTTTGTATCCGCTGTGCTAGTCCAGTATAACGCCCAACTTCTCTATTGTTTGCAATCATACCGTTTACAGTTTCCCGAAGCCCCACCAAAACAACTAGCTCTTTGGCTCTTGTCACAGCAGTGTATAGCAAGTTTCTTGTCATAAGCATAGGCGGTCCGCTATAAACAGGTAAAATCACAACAGGGTATTCGCTCCCTTGGGATTTATGGATTGTAATTGCATATGCAAGCTCTAACTCCTCTAATTGTGTAAAGTCATAATCAACAACTTTTCCATCGTCAAATAAAACTTGCAGTGTTTCATTATCATCGTCAATTTTTGTAATCCGCCCTGCATCGCCATTATAAATGCCCAAGCCTTCGTCTGTACGCTTTCCGTGGGTGAAGCTTCGCCAAACGATATTATAATTGTTCTTAATCTGCATCACCTTATCCCCCTCACGGAAGATTGTCTGGCGAAATTGCTTTTCTTGTTTTTCATGCGAAGGGGGATTTAATGTTTGTTGTAATACTTGGTTTAAACTTTGTACCCCTAGAAGTCCTTTTCTCATGGGGGTTAAAATTTGCATATCACTTAAACCGTTATGCCCTGTATATTTCGGCAAACGGCTTTTGACCAACTCCTGCACAG
>JBKEAS010000312.1:0-1657 GCA_047972635.1 Anaerotignum sp. | reverse complement strand
GGGATTCGCGGATGGGGGAGTTGCTGGCGTTCAAAGTTGTAGCGAGAGTATCTATATTAATTTTTTCGCCTAACTGATATTTTTGAGTAAAAATCATTTCTTTGATGATTTTGTAGACCTTTTCTTTGATTTGCATGGGTTTATTATCCTCTTTATTAATATATTGTCTTGTATGTAACATATTGTTAAAAAAATACTAAAGTAATTATATCATATTCGTATACAAAAATAAATATTTTTGTTTGGAATTTATGAATGAAAAAAATAAGAATAATTTGAATAAAAACAATTGACAAAAGTAACAATCCATGGTTAAAATAACAGTGAACATCGTGCACGATATATGGAAATTGTGCACTGTGTATGATTTCGTTGTAATTTGCGATAATTTGTTAGAGAGAAAGGAGAATGAAGATGAAAAAATTATTAACTGGTGATGAAGCAATTGCTCGTGGGGCTTATGAAGCGGGGGTGCATTTTGCTGCTGCATATCCAGGAACTCCATCAACTGAAATTTTAGAAAATCTTTCGACATACGATGAGATTTGCTCAGAGTGGGCTCCAAATGAGAAGGTTGCGTTGGAATCTGCGATTGGGGCCTCTATAGCAGGCGGTAGAGCAATGGCATCTATGAAGCATGTTGGATTGAATGTGGCAGCTGATCCTTTCTTTACATTTGCTTATACAGGTGTAAATGGTGGTGCGGTTATCATCTCTGCAGATGAACCAGGTCAGCATTCTGCACAAAATGAACAAGATAATCGTAATTATGCTAAGGCTGCTAAGACGCCTATGTTTGAACCGGCAAACAGCCAAGAATGTAAGGATATGGTTCTTGAGGCATATAAGGTTAGTGAATTATACGACGCTCCTGTTATGATCCGTATGACAACTCGTGTCTGTCATGGTAAGTCCATTGTTGAATGCGGCGAAAGAACAGAAGTAGCAATCAAAGAATATAAAAAAGATGTTAAAAAATATGTTTGTGTACCTGCAAATGCAAAAGGCTTACGCAGAAATTTGGAAGTAAAGCTTGCAAAATTGAAAGAATATGCAGAAACAACACCATTTAACTTTGAAGAAATCAATTCCACAAAAGTGGGTGTTATTACTTCTGGTGCTTGTTATCATTACGCAAAAGAAGCTTTTGATAAAGATGCTTCTTTCTTGAAATTAGGATTCTCTTTCCCTATGCCAGACGATAAAATCAAGGCTTTTTGTGAAAAAGTAGATACGGTTTACATAGTAGAAGAAAATGATCCTTTTATTGAAGATAGAGTGAAGGTATTAGGGTTTGAATGTCACGGAAAAGATCTTTTGCCTAAATATGGCGAAATGACACCAGATGTAATTAGAAAATCTTTCTTTGGCATTGAAACACCTATGATCAACTACGATGCAAGTACAGTTGTTGGCAGACCACCAACACTTTGTGCAGGATGTCCACATAGAGGATTTTTCTATGAACTTGGAAAACGCAAAGATGTTATGGTTTCTAGTGATATTGGTTGCTATTCCTTGGGATTTGCAAAGCCATATGACGCAACAGACAGTTTGATCTGCATGGGTGGTGGCTTTAGTATTGGTCATGGCGCACAAAAAGTGTTTAATATGACGGACGAAAAGAAAAAAGTAGTATCTGTAATGGGCGACTCAA
>JBKEAS010000001.1:0-4977 GCA_047972635.1 Anaerotignum sp. | reverse complement strand
AATATTCTCCTTTGGAAATTGTTACCTATAGTATGCTTTGCGGTGCAATTTTGTTATTCTTTTTCTCCTTTGGATCTATCGGTGAACTAAAGGGTGCAGATACAAAGCACATCTTCTCCCTTTTCTATCTAGGCGCATTGCCTAGCGCTACCTCTTATTTATTATGGGGCAAGGCAATGTCTTTAGCAGATCGTACAAGCGAAGTTACGAATTTTATGTTTGTAACTCCACTCCTCTCAACCATTATGGGATTTATGCTACTAAGAGAAGTGCCAAGTGCGGGTACCTTCATCGGGGGCATCATCATTATTACAGGTGTTGTCTCCTTTAACTTAAAAGGAAAATAAGGTTCAAGCAGCCTTACTCTCTATCTCTTTTATTCATTTTCCTGAATGTTATAAATAATTTCTTGAAGAAATCACCATAAAGTTATTGGAAAACAAATGACGAAAACCTATATTTTTGATATAATAAAAATTATTTTATAGGAGTGAGGCTGTTATGATACCTGAATTTCAGGAACTGGTAAAAAATGCGAAACTTACAAAAAAAGAGCGCTTAATTGCAGATTATGTATTATCAAACTTCAAAGATGCCTGTTTTATTACTTCAACAGTATTGGCAAAAACCCTTGATATCAGCCACTCATCTGTAATTCGTTATAGCCGTGCTCTCGGTTTTAGTGGTTATTCTAATTATCAGCAAGCAATCAGAAAATTATATAATGACTATATTGCTTCATTGGGTGATGCAATCAATGTCCCGACTTTTAAATTAGATCAAACAGCTGATTTGTTGCCTCATCGTTCTATTATGGATGATATTTCTTTGACTACACAACAAAATATCCAGTCTGCAATTTTGAATAATTCTGATGCGCTTTTCATTGCTGCAAGCGAATGCATCATTCAAGCTAAAACAAAATATATTGTCGGAAACAGAGGAAACCACGCTGTTGCTTCTTTTCTTTCTGTTATTCTAAAGGATACATTGCCCTATGTTTTTGCAGAGCCTTCTGGAAGTTGTAATACCTTTGATTTTCTAAGTGATATTGATGAAACTGACTGCTTAATTGTCATAAGCTATCCAAGATATTCAGAGCTCAGTCGCCTTGCGGCAGAATTTGCATATAAAAAAGGTGCAGCAGTGATTGTTCTTACAGACACACCCACTGCCCCACTTGCACAATATGCTACATTTTTGTTTACCCATTCCGTAAACTCAATCAGTTTTTTTAATTCTATGATACCATCTCTATATACCGCAGAAGTTCTTGCCACTTATATTTGCAAAAAAATAGGCAAACAAAATGCGGATAAGCTTCGATTGATTGATGAGTATACATCCAAATTACAACTATATTAATCTTTAAGCGCTACACTTTAAAAACAAAGTGTAGCGCTTATTATTTGTAATACGATTATAAATGTAAAAAATTACACTTTAAACCCCATTCTCAAAAACTTCTTTATCCAACTTTCCAAGTGAGCTTGCAACAATTGTGGTACCTGTTAAGTCACTTACATTATTTAATACTGTGTGTGCAGGATCAATGGTTGGCCAAATTGCGGCAAGAATAGGTATAAGGCTTAACGGCATCCCTAAAGATTCCAATAAAACCGTTGACATTACAATTCCTGCACCTTTTACACCTGCAGCACCTACAGACAATATCATACCCAAGAATACAAATTGAATAATCCTTCCGAATGTAATGTCAAAACCATAAAGATTAGAAGCAAAGATACAACAAAGCCCAACAAATAATGCAAATCCATTCATTCCACAAGTATTTCCCAAAGGAAGGGTAAATCCATAAATATTTTCAGGAATGCCAAGTTTTTCCTCAGCAGTTTTGATGGATACAGGAAGTGTTGCCGCTGAGGATGTAGTCGTAACAGCAACCAACATCGGTCCAGTAATCTTTTTCATAAACTTTAAAGGGCGAAGATCAGTAAACACCTTAATCATAAGTGGATAAAAAATAAACAAAATCAACAACGCACTTATATTATCCGTAATCATAAATGAAATAACTTCTTTCATTGTTGCACCACTAACGGTATTGACCATGGTTGCCATCAAAGACGCAATACCAAATGGTGAAAACTCCATTACATATGACGTGATTTTTAACATCGCTTCACTGCCTTGGTCGATGCCAGAAACAAAACTCTTTACTTTATCTCCCAAAGATAACAAGGCAACGCCTAAAAAAATTGCAAACACAATAATTTGAAGCATATTCGCGGTTGCCATTGCATTGACAATGTTATCTGGCACCCACGATATTACATTATCTACAAAACTATAGGAAACACTTTCAACCTGTTCAGAAGTATTCAAAAACTCGGTTGTTCCTGTTCCAGGTTTTACAATCAAGCCTGCAATGACGCCGACAGTTGCCGACAATCCAGATGTTACTAAGATGTATGCCACAAATCGTAATCCTACCGTACGAAGCTGTTTCACATCTCCCATCTTACAAATGCCACTTGTAATACTAAAAAACACCAACGGAACAATCAGCATTTTTAGTAAACGAAGAAATACTTCTCCAACAGGTGAAATGATTTCAGCCGTCTTTGGAGAAATAAATCCGATTGCCAAACCAATTACAATACCTATTAATATCTTTTTCCCTAACGACATTTTTTTTAGAGTATTCATTAGTAATCCCCCAATCCTATTTTAGCTCCTATATTCGTCAGCAATTTCTTTTGTGATCTTTAAAAACGCATCAATATCATCAATCCCTTGACAATGCATTGGTGACACACGGATTGCAGCTTCCAAGCCTAGCGCTTCTACAATACGCTTAGAGTATACACTTGTATTGATACGCTCATATACGGTAACACCTCTTTTTTGATATTCGGCTACACATTCTGTAAAACCAATACCTTCAATGCCAATCGCCGCAATCAAATCCCGATTGCTGATATCTTGCGTATCCACATAAACCTGTACACCCTCGATATTTCTTAAACCCAAAACTTCATCTGTTCCATCTAACATACGGCTTAATAATGCTCTTTCTTGCAAATGAATACGATGCATACCAACTTCAAATAATTCTCTTTTATCGGTGGTTTTGCTTTGTTCTGCTCCAATTTCACAAACATAATTTATAACTTCCATCATTGCCGCAAAGTTTCCTGGTGCAGACGTACCAAGCTCCCATACATTTGCATTCTTTGCAAGTAATCTATGATGTCTCATGCTTGCAACCCTATCAGATACATAAGCAAATCCACATCCCCTTACACCAAAAAACTTATATGGTGCAAAGTTCATAACATCCACGCCCAAATCCCCAACATCCATCACAGCATGTGGTGCATGCTGTACTGCATCACTGATGATGTAAATATCTGGATTTATTTCTCTAGCTTTTTTTACAATTTCTGCAATGTCCATTACGTTTCCCGAAATATTAGATGCAGACATAATACTCAAAACACAGGTGTCCTTATCTACGTATTTCATTACTTCGTCCGGATCGATGCCACCTGTTGTTTTATTTGCAGGAACAGTTCGAAACTCGCGTCCTGTTTTTTCACAATAGTATTGCATTGCATCATATGCCGATGGATGTTCAATTGCAGAAGTCACCGCATTGGTGCCCCAATTGATATTTTCCATTATAGTGCCTAGCCCTTGAAACATAGTCTGGGAAGCAGTCAATTCTGTAATCAAAGCACCGCCCTTTGCACCAAATACGATTTCCAATATCTCTTTTGTTCCATCTTCTACCAAACCTTTCAAATATAATGAACGTGCATGAATTCTTTCTGGACAATCCGGAAACATCTCCATTGAAGCCTTTGCCTCTACTGCTTTTTTTAGTCTTAAAGAACCTCCTGAATTATCAAAAAAAATTCTTTTTCCATGCTCTGGATCCGCATCCGGATAATAAAACTTCTCTTTTAAGCCTTGCTGGTATTCTTTTGTGAATAAAATTCCCTTTTCTTCATTCATTTTATTTCTCCTTTGTTAGATGGTTAATTGAAAACAAATAAAGCGCTTTAACCTCCTTTCTGATGATCGGCAGAAAATTTTCATATGCATACAGACATATAATATCATTCTACTTCTCTATATTCATGTTCTTGATTATTCATAAATATTAATTAATATTCTAAATTATTTATATCATGTTAATTTATGAAAAACAATGTACAAAATAAACAAATTTATTTATTAGTTTTTGTTAATGAATAATTTTATTCATTTTTTCGCAAAAAAAATTTTGTACCTGTATATAACCTTAATATTTTTATCACAATTGTTTTTATACTATAACGCGCCACAAAAAAACGTGCCTAAGCAAATATCTTTACTATAGGCACGTTTTTTTATTTTGCATCTGTAAAGCAAACTTTTAAATTTTGCCAAAAATCTCCCACCATCTTATTTTGCGGGCTCTACCGCACATGTCGCCAGTCCGATAAAATTCTAAAAGCTCTTTGCTTTTAGAACCTTTCAGCAATTTACAAAACTCAATGCTTTTGTCAACAGTCTAAGGCACTTACAAAAACTTATAAGTACCTTAGATTCATTCCTATTAAAATCCTTTTGAGGTATCAATCCCCACTGTAAAAGTAGCCTCATTCCAAGTCACACCAAAGTCCAAAAGCTCTCCAATGTCTCTTAGTTTGTAATACGTATAATCGTTGATGGTAAAGGTACGTACACTTTCACGTTCCCCATTCAAATAAAGTTTTGCTTTAGAGGTTGCTGCTATTGTATCTTTTGCGACACCCTTTGCAGCTGCAGTCCCTGAATATTTTGTGTTTGTAACCAAATTGATTGAAGAATTTTCCTCATCCCAAACCGTATCAAACTGCTTTGACGTGCCATTGACTGCCGAAGCCACATCTCTTAATTTGAAATAGGTATAGTCATCAATCGTATACACCTCTAAAGAAACTGCCTTTCCATCAATCGTAATTTTTGCTTTTGTTGCGTAAGCTT
>JBKEAS010000112.1:0-13829 GCA_047972635.1 Anaerotignum sp. | reverse complement strand
TTTTTCTATCTTTAATCATATATTGGTGCATATTCTCTTTTTTATATTATCACCTGATTATTCATGTTACAAGAAAATTTACTACTTCCATTCATTTTAAAATTAGTGTATACTTTTTTGAGATAGGAGGAATTCTTATGAATTATATCGTTTTAGACTTAGAATTCAATCAGTCCTTTCCTTTTAAAACGGGTAAAACCGCTTTAACAGTGCCCGAATGCCCTTTCGAGATTATCCAAATTGGTGCCGTTAAGTTAAATGCATCCTTCGAAAAAATCGGATCGTTTAATGCAATGATAAAGCCCCAAATTTATCCAAGAATACACCCTTATGTGGAAAAAATCACGGGCATAACTGAAGAAACTTTAAAGGACAAGCAAAATTTTTCAGACGCATTTCAAGATTTTACAGCCTTTATAGGCAACGAAAAGGCAGTCCTTTGTACTTGGGGTGCTGATGATATAAAATCCTTATTTAGAAATGTACTCTATTTTAAATTAGACGCAGATAGCATAACAAATCACTACTTAAACGTTCAAACCTTTGCCACAGCCTTTTTAAAATATGATGCTGGTAAAGCAATTGGGCTAAAAAATGCTGTAACAGAACTAAATATAGATATGAACTTCCCCTTTCACGATGCTTTCTATGACGCTAGCTATACAGCGGAAGTTTTTAAAATTGTTCGTCCAAAAGAAATCACACCCGCACTCTTTAAACCTACGACGCTTTTGGTCACCTTGCCAAAACCACCACGCACAAACACACCTACTTTGCTACGTCATGTTTCTGAATTGATGGAGCGAAAATTAACGACACAAGAGAAAAAATTAGTAAAATTAGCTTATTTTCTTGGACGCGCTCATACCTTTGACGCTTCAGAACAAGAAAAAAATAAAACACAACATAAAAAATAATCTCTATAAAAAAAGAACTGCTGTATGATTTCATAACAGCAGTTCTTTTTTTATATCCAACACGAATAACAGATATAAATAATTTTAATACCTATTTCATATCATAAAACGAAAATTATTTTGCATAAAGTTTCATTTTATTTTATCATCTACAGCTAACACATAACAATAATTACTGAAAATATTTCACTATTTATATTAATCGTTTTATTTTATTCTGATACACATTACATATATATTCTAAAATTACGTATAATAACTCATATTGTGCTTCGTTGACAATTTAATAAAACACTATTAAAATTTCAATATAAAATATTGTTTCATATAATTTCTTATAGCACAAACAAAGGGGGCTCTCATTATGTTAACTTCAATCGTCGGTATCAACTGGGGCGACGAAGGTAAAGGTCGTATGGTTGACTTGCTTTCACAAGAATTTGATATCGTTTGTAGATATCAAGGTGGTAACAACGCAGGACACACTGTAATAAATGATTTGGGTAAATTTGTTTTAAACCTATTACCTTCCGGTATCTTGCGTGAGGATATCGTAAATATTATGGGCAACGGCATGGTAATTGACCTCGAACACCTATATCACGAAGTAGAGCGACTCAATCATGCAGGCGTCAAAATTACATCCAAAAACTTAAAAATTAGTGACAAGGCCATCATTTGTCTCCCTTATCATAAGCATTTGGACTGCTTAGAAGAAGATCGTTTAGGTGATGCGAAATATGGCTCTACCCGCAGAGGCATTTCTCCTGCCTATGGTGACAAATACATGAAAAAATGCTTGCGCATGGGAGATTTACTTCATCCAGACTCCTACCCTGAAACATTAAAAAATTTGGTGGCTTACAAGAACCTAACAATTGAAGGTGTTTATGACGCACCACCTGTGCAATATGAAGAAATTTTACAATGGTTAGAAACTTTTGGTACTCCATTTAAAGAAAATATCATTGATACAGGTTTATATTTGAATGAAGCAGAAAAATCGGGTAAAAAAATCATGTTTGAAGCACAACTTGGTGCCCTAAGAGATATTGATTTTGGTATCTATCCGTATACATCGTCATCTTCTACCATTGCAGCTTACGCTCCAATTGGTGCTGGCGTACCTAATTTACAGCTACACAACGTAATCGGCATCATGAAAGCATACTCAAGCTGTGTTGGCGAAGGACCTTTTACTTGCGAGCTATTTGGCAAAGAAGCAGACGACTTAAGAGATGCCGGCGGCGAATATGGTGCTGCAACTGGCAGACCTCGCCGTGTGGGCCCCTTCGACGTTGTGGCCAGCCGTTATGGCATTCGTATACAAGGATGTAACGAAATTGCATTGACCAAAATGGATGTTTTATCTTATTTGGATGAAATCCCTATCTGCACAAAGTACAAAATAAACGGTGAGGAAATAACCGAATTTCCATATTCAGCCCTTTTAGATCATGCCGAACCTGTCATCGAAACCATGAAAGGTTGGAGATGTGATATTAGCCATTGCCGGACTATTGAGGACCTACCAAAAGAAGCGCTGGCTTATATCAAATATCTTGAAGAAGTTGTTGGTTGTGCTATAAAATACGTTTCTGTTGGTGCAGAACGAGACGCTTATATAACGATGTATTAAAACAAACCAAAATAGGAGCTTTATGATATAAAAGGTTGCTTAAACCTCTTTTATGACACCATTTCATATGCTTTATTTTTGTGAAATGGAACCCTAATATCATAACTGCTCCTATTTATATTTTACAGCTCTACTTCTTTTTGTGGCGATTATCTATTAAATATCATGTGTAATAAAAATAAAGCAAACAAAAAAGGTGAATATCGCTATGGATATCCACCAAAGTAGGTACGCTTAAACCGCTCGGCTATATTTCATAATCAATAACTCAACCGCAGTTACTTCTGCTACACACCCCATCTTAATCTCTAGATCTGTCTTTAAACAATCTTCCAATGCCATTTTCCAACCATCTTTTGAAAAACGCTTCGCCTGTCTAATATATTCATTTACAGCGAAATCTCTAATCTCTAATTTTTCGGCTATCTGACTATTGGGAAACCCCTCTGCCGAAAGCAATGAGCTTAGTAAAATAAAACGAAATTGCCTCGTAATTAAAGAAAGCACTACATACGGCGATTCTTTCATCAACAACAAATTTCTATAAATCGAAATTGCTTTTTCTGGTTTTTCCTCTGCAACAGCACGCACCAAATCAAAAACCTTTGCTTCAAGAGATGTAGTACAAATTTCACGAACATCTGCAACCTCAATCCTACCTTCATCGTTTTTAAAAGACAAAAGCTTCTGCAACTCTCGCTGTATCGACTCCATATCGTTTTCCACTGTTTGAAGAAAGAATTGAATGACCCCGCCATCCATCATGATCTTACTTTTTGCACATTCAGTCTTAATCCAAGCAATGAGCTCTTTTTCCACAGGTGTTTTAAACTCGATCGCTTCCCCGTTTTTTACTACGGATTTATAAAGACGCGTATTTTTTTCAACCTTTTCTTCAACAAAAAGAATGCAAGAACTTTCAGGCAGTTGCCCTAGATATTCCACAAGTTTTTCGCCTTCTTCTTTTGCGCTCCCTTTTTGAAAAAAACCACTATTTTTTACAACGATCAGCCGTTTTTCATTCAAAAAAGGTAGCGTTTCACTTGCATCCATAATAGAAGCTGCCGTTGCTTTTTTCTCCTCAAAAACATCGTAATTCATCATTTCTGAACCCGGAGACAAAATTGCGTCTGTCAGTGTTTTTTCGTAATTTTTTATCAAAAAGGTCTCCTCACCATAAAAGAGATAACACCTTTTAAATTCGTTATTTTTCCACTGTTTCTTTAATTCTTTCATAGACAGATTTCCTTTCCAAAACGGCTTCCACCGTGTAGCCACCCTTTGGAGATAATTTTGCTAATATTGTTCCTTGCTTATCCGTCCTATAGACAGAAATATCATCTTCTTCCATTCTCTCAAGCGTTTCACTATGCGGATGGGAATAGATATTATCTTCACCACAAGATATCATTGCAATCGATGGCGATACTTCTTCTAAAAAAGCCTCACTACTTGAATATTTTGATCCGTGATGTCCCAATTTCAAGATATCAGCCGATAGATCTGTCTCTGTATTTAGCATAATACGCTCATCCTCTGAAGCAGCGTCACCGGTAAATAAAACTTTCGTTCCATCATATTCATATTTTAGAACCAAAGATCCATGATTATCATCTCCGCCAATAAACTTCACACCTTCAGGTGGATACAAACATTCTAAACTACCGCCACTTCCCCAATCTGATTTCTCGTCTTGTTTTACAGTATACAGCATTATATCTTTCTTTTCCAATATTTCTTTTAACACTTCCCACTTTTCCAAATCAGCATACGGATATCCAGATATGTATAACCCCTTTGTAGGCACGTTTTCGCAAAGCTCAATCACACCTAACATATGGTCATTATCAAAGTGTGTTAAAAAAATCCCATCAAGCTCTCTAATGCCTAAATATTCTAAGTATGGCTGAACGACTTGTACCCCTGTGTTTTCCCCAATTTCACGATAATGCCATCCCCCTCCATCAATCACAATTGCTCTACCATCATACGTACTAACAACAGCGGCATCTCCTTGTCCAACGTCCAAAAATGTTACTGTATTTTGATGAAAAAACAAACGATTGGAATACATAGAAAACATTAACACCACAAATACACAGCAAAGTCCTTTGAAATGACAAAATCTTTTTCCATAAAAACTACACATAATAAAAAGCACATAGCATAAAACAATAGATAAGATTGATGGTGCACCCACCAAAAAATAACTATTCGGAATAGAAACACCCACACTACAAACCATCTCAAAAAACTTCAGTATTCCATAAACCCCTCCTGCCGAAATCCCAGCCAGAGGTGGAACCAATAACCCAAAAACTGCCGTCAAGAATGAAAAAAATAGTAATATTCCGCTAAGAGGTAAAATCAACATATTCAAAACTACACCGATCAAAGAAATACTAAAAAAATGATATGCCACCAAGGGATAGCTAAACAATGATGCATATATCGAAAGAACTGCTGATTGTTTCAACTTACCCGCCTTACTATGCCCCCTATCTAAAACCTGTAAACCCATCCAAATACCAAAAGCTGTCACAAAAGATAATTGAAACCCAGCATTCCAAAGATAGAGTGGTTGAATTAATAAAATTACGATTGCCGCTAGTGCCAAGCTATTGATCCACTCACTTTTTCTATATATGATCACGCCAAACAAAGATATAACAATCATCGTAACCGCCCTAACCGACGATGGTGAAAATCCTGTAAAAACCAAAAAACTGATGCAGCACACCATTGTACCTAACGCAACCACACGTTTAGGCTGTTTGAAACATCTCTTTAGCAAAAAATGTAAGAACAAAGCAAACAGCGAGACATGAAGTCCCGACACACAGAGAATATGGTTAATTCCCGCCTTCCTATACAAATCCCAAGTTTCTTGTTGAATATCATCCTTTTCGCCCGTAACCATAGCCTTTACTATTCCGCTTTCTTTCTGGGGCAAAACAGTATCAAAAATGTCAAAAACGCATTCTTTTAGCTTACGAAAAGGAAAACTTCTTGTTTCTCCCATTTTTCTGACCTCATCGGGATAAATTTTATATTCAATGCCTTTGGTTTGCATATACAGCTTTTCGTCATATTCACCAGGAACACGTCTAGCCTCAAAAGGTATCACTTCTCCTGTAAGAGCAACCATATCTCCTACTTCAAAATGCTCTCCTTCCGTATAAATTGCATATAAATCAATATAGCCTGTTTTTGGGTCTTGCAAGCGGATAAACAGCTTTTGATTACCCGAAGATGTTGTTCCTACTTCACGTACAAGACCCAACTCATCAGTAAGTATGTTTGCCTCAAAAGAAGGCGAGGAAGTTTTCACGCCCGCCACGACAAACCCTAAAATCATTATACCGAAAAATATAATCATGACTTTTATCTGACGTTTTATCACAAAACATGATGTTGTATAAGCAATAAAAATAAAAAAGGCTAAGCATATCTCTTTTGATATGCCTAGCCGGAAGTAAATCCCACATATAATGAACATTGCAGCCCACAAAGCTGGCCTTCTAATCGTCATTTTTACTCATTCACACTAACCGTGTTTAAGGTCTCCACCGCAACAAACGGCGTGCTAAAATCAACATGACCTTTAAAGGTTTCTAACTTTTCCCCTTCAATCAGAAATTGAACCTTATCAACAGTTTCCAATTCCGATAAAGAATTTACAATCGAGTATATCGTTAACAATTCACTTGTAGAACCACCACCATGCTTTGTAACAAATTCCTGACTTAAATTGACATAGCAAACACCATCATTGGTTGTCGTAATGTCCATAATTTTAGTTTCTGGCGGAATTGTTGGATAATGCCCAGCCTCTTTGGGCCCTTCAATGAGTTGTTGCAAAATTGTTGTTTCTCGAGGTTGATTTGTATCAACTTCGACTACCCGTTCTTCAACAACCAAATCCGTGGCATCGGAATTTGCAAAATACAATTTTAAAATTGTATATTCCGTCGTTGTTGCTGAGACACTAGGGTCAATCAAAACATTTGCCCTATTCATCGCTCCAAGCAACGCTCCGTCATTTGAATATAATGGGCTTCCTTCAACCGTAAAAACCACAGAATCTACAAATCCAAGCGAAGTTAGCGACCAAACAACAGATGAACGGCATATTACCTCTTCTTTACTAGAAAGTACATAATACCCCGAAGAAAAATCAATGGTTACTATCCTATTCTCAATCGTTATATCTTTCACTTCTAAAGTTTCTGGTATCGTTGAGGACATACCGTCTGCTTTTGCGCCGACACGTAAGTCTTCTAAAATCACCTTTACAACCTCTTCAGGCGTAGCATCAGGTATTTCTTTTTCGAGTATCTTTATTTTTTGATTAGGACCAATAAGATAAAGCTCCGCAATGTTTTTTCCATTATCAACAAACCGATCATGTATAAACAACACAGTTGGTATGACTAACACCAAGAACAATATGGCTGCAAACACACTTAAAAACATTTTCTTTTGTTTTGCCAAAGGATCTCCTCCATTCTTTCGTCCAAAATATCCTTTTAAAAAATATCATTTCCTAAAAGATATTACATATTTTGACGTATAGGAATTCGAACTAAAATCGTCGTTCCTTCATCTTCCTTACTATTAACCTTAATGCTACCATTGTGCATCATAATCGTACTATGTGTTATGGAAAGACCCAAACCAGTACCACCGGTTTCTCTATCCCTTGTTTTATCAACACGGTAAAATCTTTCAAAAATGCGTCCAACTTCTTCATCCGGAATACCAATACCCGTATCCGAAACACTAATAAAAACATTTTGATGATCTCCGTCCAATGACACTTCTACTTTTCCATTTTCAGGTGTATACTTTATTGCATTCTCGACCAAATTAGCCACTGCCAGCATCAACTTCATTCCATCAACCATCGCCGATATTTCTTTGCCTTTTTCATAGTTAATTTGAATATTTTTAACTTGTGCCAAAGGAAGTAACCTCTTAATAATTTCCTCTGCCATCTCACCCAAATCTGTCTCTTTGAAATTCAAAGGAATTTCTTTTTGATCAAGTTTAACCAATGTCAAAAGGTCATTAATAATTGCTGTCATTCTATCAACTTCAGAGTTAATATCATGTAAAAACTCTATGTACATTTCTTGTGGCACACCTTCTTGAAGTAAAATTGACTCACTTAATACTTTTATGGAACTTAATGGCGTTTTTAATTCATGAGAAACATTTGAAACAAACTGTTGTCTTGTAGATTCCACCTTTTCTAACTGATCTGTCATTTGATTACAAGCCAAAGCCAAGTCAACCACTTCATTATGAACTTTGGAATTGACTTGTATTCTTTGTTCAAAATGTCCCTCAGACATTTTTTGGATTACCTTGATCATTCTCTTAATCGGCTCTGTAAAAATTCTAGACATAATAAACATCATAATGATTACAATAATGACAAGCCCTGCCAAAATGAACTGTCCCTTTTGTGCAATATCGTCCACAGTATCAGACACATCTTGCATATCAGCAGAAATCAAAACAGCACCGTCACGGTTATTGTTTCCGCTAATTGATGCTACCGCATAAATCATACCATTGTCTTGCACTCTGGCAACGTCTTTATTTTCCAAAGCCTCAATCACTTCCGGAATCAAAACTGTTTTCCCCATCTCAGTATATGCTGTGTCATATATTACAAAACAAGAGGAGTCTAAGACCAAAATTCGAAATTCATAACGCTGACTCATTTCCAATATCGTTTGTTCCATTTCATCTCTAGTTTCTTTATCTGACATATAATTATGGGAAGTTATTTGCCCAGAAATCACGTTCGCTTGACTTAATAATTCTTTTTTTCTCTCTTCAATAAAATAGCCCTGCACCGAATGAACAAAAGTCCCTGCTATCAAAAGTAAAGGAATAATTCCTACCCCAACATAGCTTGCTAATAATATCCAGCGCAAACTAAGAAAATAAGACTTCTTTTTTTTGAATGTATCCTTTACACTCTTAATTAAAATAATAACCAACTCCCCATTTTGTAAAAATAAATTTCGGCTCACTGGGATTGGCCTCAATTTTTTCTCTCAAACGGCGTACGTGCACATCAACCGTTCGTACATCTCCCGGATAATCATACCCCCATACTGTGTCGAGCAATTTTTCTCTACTATAAACCTTTCCTGTGTTTTCCATCAAAAGTTCAAGTAAATCAAATTCCTTAGCAGTTAGATTCACTTCATTTCCATGAATAAACACCCGCCTACTATCGTAATCAAGCTCAAGCTCTCTAACCTTCAATGTGTTTTTAGAACCATCTACAGAGATTTTTTTCACACTACGACGCAAAATTGCCTTAATTCTTGCCTTTAATTCTAAAATATTAAATGGTTTTGTAATATAATCATCTGCACCATATTCCAACCCCATAATTTTATCCATATCCTCGCCTTTGGCCGTTACCATAATAATAGGTACTTGAGAAAACTCTCTCACCTGTTGGCAAACTTGCAAACCGTCCATCTTTGGTAGCATAACGTCTAAAACAATCAAATCAAAATCGAAATCTTTAATTAACTGCAATGCTTCCTCTCCATCATAAGCCGGAGTAACCTGCATTCCATCTTGCTCCAAAGAAAATTTAATTCCTTTTACAATAAGTTTTTCATCATCAACTACTAAAACATTGTATGCCATTTTGTTCCTCCTATTTATTTCACGGTAATATAATTTTTCATTTGTTCTTGTTTTTTTATTCCAATTCCCGAGACATTAACAATATCATCTATCGATCGAAATGGACCATTTTTTTCTCTATATGAAATAATTGCTTCTGCAGTCTTTTTTCCCACACCAGGTAAGGCTTCTAAATCTTCTAAAGTAGCAAAATTGATATTCATTTTCCCCATCATTCCAGGTGCTAAAAGCTCAAAATCCTCTGACCAGCTTTTCTCTAGGACATCGGGAGATGTTTTCGTACCAATATCTATAGGCTTAGCTTCCTGTATGCAGAAAATAAAAATAATAATAAATAAATATAAAAATCCACTTAAAATGAAAAGTTCTTTGTTTTTCAGCTGTATATATTTTTCTTTATTATCCAAGTTTAATTAAATCCCCTTTTGTTTCGTCTCTATATTTGATATACTAATAAAATATGTTTAACTGAGTACAGTAACATTTTGAATTAAATCAGCTTATATTCTAACATAAAATTAAGAAGTACACAAAAAAATATATCAATATAGATTATCCTAAATGTAAATCAACTATCATTTTAACACAAATTTTCCAAAAGTTATATAGGAGAAACCAATGAAACAATTAATTTTAATCACCTTTACAATAATGAGTTTAGTTACACATTCTTTTTCCGCCTTTGCACAACCCCTTGAAAGCATCAATACAAGCTCTCTTGAAAAACCAGAAATATCTGCAGAAACTGCAATTCTCATTGATGCAAAAACCGGAGAAATTTTGTTTGATAAAAATAGTAAAACAAAAATGTACCCAGCTAGTATCACAAAACTTATGACAATACTTCTGGCATTAGAAAATGGAAATTTGAGTGACACCATTACATTTTCTCACGAAGCTGTTTACGGCATCGAGCCAAATAGTGCACATATCGCCATGCAAGAAGGCGAGCAGATCACTTTAGAGCAAGCATTATATGGCATTTTGCTTCGCTCTGCAAACGAGGTTTCCAGTGCCGTTGCAGAATATGTTGACGGTTCTATCGAAACATTTGCCCAACATATGACCCAGCGTGCCAAAGAACTTGGTTGCGAAACGACAAACTTTGTAAACGCCAATGGGCTTTTTGATGAAAATCACTATACAAGTGCCTATGATATGTCTTTGATTGCAAAAGAATTATTAAAACAAGATGCCTTCGTTGAAATGATGGGTACCACATATTATGAAATACCTCCTACAAATAAACAATCAGAAACCCGCTATTTGTATGGCCAACATCAGATGTTAAACAAAAATTCAACATATTACTACGAATATGCCACAGGCGGAAAAACAGGTTACGTTACCGAAGCACTAAACACACTTGTCACATACGCAAAAAAAGGTGACACAGAGCTTATTTCTGTTGTTCTAAAATGCAATGGCGCACAACATTATGTAGATACAAAGGCATTGTTTGAATATGGTTTTACAAATTTTGAAACAACAAAAGTTTTTTCCGCTACCGATTACACAAACACAGTCGAAGTCTTAGAGACCTATAAAAACAAGACATCAAGTCTTGGTACCATTACAGTTGCACCTGCCGAAGATTTTTATAAAACAGTCCCTGTCGGCACAACCTTATCAGATGTTGAAATCGAACTAAATTCTCCACAAACCATAAACGCTCCCATAACAGAAGGTGAAGAAATCGGTACCATAACCGTAACATCAGCCAACGAGACCATTGCAACTGTACCCTTATTGGCACAACAAACAATCCAAGAAACTTCCGAAGAAACGCGTCTTGCACAAGAAAAAGAAGCTCGTGATAAACTCATAAAAACAATACGCAACATTTTTCTAGGCATTTTGCTTTTCCTCATTATTCTGTTTTCAATCACGCGAACCATTGGTCATTATAAAAGAAAACAACGTAAAAAAAGGCGTGCTTTGCAAAGAAATAGAAACAGACGTCATTAACTTTTTCATAGTAAAAATCTTACTATGTCTTTCAATCTAACAAGCCTGACTAAAAATCAAACGCACAAAAAAGTACCTAATCAAAAAGATTAGGTACTTTTTAACTTTTAAATTTATCTAAGCACACGTCTTGCTGTTACATATGTTCTTGCACTATAATCGCTACTTAAAGATGTTATTGTAACTCCATAAGCCGCACCGTCTGTGGAATGTATGTAGTTTCCGTCGCCCATATAAATACCTACATGAGAAATTCTACTATCACCGCCAGCGTTAAAGAACACCAAATCCCCCGCTTGCAATTCGCTCTTCGCAACTTCAACACCATTGGTTGCCATTGCATAAGAAGATCTATTTAATGAGATACCATAATTCTTCATAACTGCATAAACAAACCCAGAACAATCCACACCGCTTGTTAAATTTGTTCCACCCCAAACATATGGTGTTCCAATAAACTGTTTTGCATAAGCGATAACTTCCGCACCTTTAGAGGTATTAGATCTTGAAGTACGCGCGCCCTCACGAATAGAGAGAAATTCGGCACTAACATAACCTTTTTGTCCACCATCAGTAATAATGCGTATCCATTCTTGTCCAACACGATCAATGTTCACTTCTGTACCATAAGGTAACACAGTCAATACGTTAGAAATAAGAGAAGCTTCTTTTCTTAGTTTTAATCCTGTAGAAGCAGTAACCACACCATAAGTTTCTTCCACTTCTTGTCCAACATTTTCCACTGGAGCAGAAGCACTTACATTTGAAATTATATAGGCCTCTTCGGTGTTTTCCAATACTGCTGTATATTGTGCATCAGCTTGTACAGTAGTTCCAGTAGCTTGTCCTGCATCAGCAGCAAAGGCAACTGTAGAACCAAAGACAAAGATAGATGTTGCAACGCAAATTTGTTTTAATGCCTTGGAAATTAACATTTAAATATCTCCTCCGTAAATACATTCAGAATTGTTACGTAATTGTTAAATTTAGTATACGAAAAATTAATAACTTTGTCAACTTCTTTCTTGGAAAATTTATATTATTTTGTCCATAAGGTGCAGTTTGCCTCACAATAGGGCACTTTTCCTGCAAAATATCTTTCAAATCCCTAATGACAGTCACGAATGAAAAAATGTTATTGATTTTAAATATGTATCATTTTTTAAAATTTGAAATTTTATTTTATTATAAATCAAAATTCATCTAATCTATCTGCACAAAAAAACAAATGACTTTTGTCATCTGCTTTTTTTTACTACTTATAAAACTTCCTCTTTAAATTTACCATTTTCGTAGAAAAGTTGCCCATCGGCATAAATCTTTCCTTCTCTGGTCATATCTGTAATCATATCCCAATGAATTGCAGATTGGTTTTTTCCACCTGCTTCATGAAACGCTTCGCCAATTGCCATATGCATGGAACCACCAATTTTTTCATCAAAAAGAATATTCTTCGTGTGTCGCTCTATGCCATAGTTCGTTCCAATTGCAACCTCACCAAAATAACGAGACCCCTCATCTGTATCAATATAAGACAAGAGCTGTGTTTGCATTTCTTTATTTTGGCAAATTGCCTCTATAATACGTCCATTTTGAACGCTTAACTTTACTTTTTCAAACTCATTTCCATTCATAATCGAAGGATAAGAAAAGGTGATATATCCATTCACGCCATCTTCAATCGGAGAAGTGAAAATTTCTCCATCTGGAAAGTTTTCTTGACCACAACAATTTACCCATTTTCTTCCTTCAATAGATACACGAATATCCGTATCCTTCGTTACAATGCGCAATTCTTTCTTACCGTCCAAATATTTAACCCAATTCTCTTGCCATTTCGCCATTTCTTCCCACTTCGCCACAGGGTCGGCTTCATATAAAAATCCGGCACGATAGACAAACTCCTCATACTCCTCTAAGCTCATCCCTGCATTTTGTGCATCTCCATTGGTCGGAAATTGTGTACCACACCAACGCAAATCACCAGTTCCTATTCTTTCAGAATAAATCTTACGATTTTCTCTATTTGCCAAACGTCTTTGTTTCATTTTCTCCCCATCAATAGATTGAAAAACCTTTACATTTTCACTACCCCAAGCACTAATCCAAACATCACTTCTGGCACACGCACCAAAACGAATATTCTCACGTGCATATTGCTCTTGACTACCATGTTTTAAAATATCCGCATCCACCTCAGGAACATCAATATAGTATTCAATCAAAGCACCTTTTTCTAATGCCTTATGCGTAACAGCCTTTATAAATGGCAATGCCACATCTTCACCAGAAATAGCAACCTTGTCCCCTTCTTTTATTTTGGTCGAATAATTCACCAAAACCTCTGCTAATTTCTCTAAACGCTCATCTTTCAAAAAAACACCTCATTTCACACTTACCTGGCACATCTTTAAAGTTGTGAGTGCCGCTTCATGCGTTTGAGGCGTCACCCCTGCACAACAAGAAGCGTCAACACTTATTTTCATTTCAGGTATTTTGCACTTTAACATAATCGCATTGGAAACAACGCAAATATCGGTACAAAGGCCAACCAATTCCACCTCAAATTCATCTTCGTTCCATTTTTGATATAACAATTCTGCTAATTCTACAGAGCCAAAAGC
>JBKEAS010000245.1:0-11598 GCA_047972635.1 Anaerotignum sp. | reverse complement strand
TTGATATAGCCTTCTTTGGCAGCAACTTCTGTAACAGCATCAAAGTCCGAAAGACTGATGTTTTTTACATTTGCATCAGCTAGTCGATCTAGGCCTTTTTGCATTGCGTAGGTAAAAATACTTACAACGCCAAGAACTTCGGCACCTGCTTCACGAAGCACGTTTACCACTTCGATCACGCTACCACCTGTAGAAATCAAGTCCTCTACAACGACAACTTTTTGGCCTTTTTCCAGTTTGCCTTCGATTTGATTGTTTCGGCCATGGTCTTTTGCACCAGAACGTACATAGCCCATAGGCAAGTCTAGGATATGGGCAGTGATGGCTGCATGAGCAATGCCGGCAGTGCTTGTGCCCATAATGACTTCGCAAGAGGGATATTCTTTACGGATGGTGTCTGCTAGAGCGTTTTCAATATGGTTTCTTACGTTTGGAGAGGTCAGCGTGAGGCGATTATCGCAATAAATGGGACTTTTGATACCACTTGCCCATGTGAATGGTTCTTCTGGGCGTAAAAATACTGCACCAATTGAGAGTAAGTCTTTTGCTATAAGGTTTTTCATTATGCTTTGCCTCCTAAAAATTCTGTTAAACATCTTCTATATGCGGCTACGGGGTCTGCTGCTTGGGTAATGGGGCGACCAACTACGATATAGTCGGAGCCTAATTCTCTTGCTTTTTTAGGGGTAGCGACACGTACTTGATCACCCGCATCTCCATCTGCAAAACGTACACCTGGTGTGATGGTAAGGAAATCTTCGCCACATGTCTCTTTTACTTGTTTTGCTTCCCAAGGAGAGCAAACAACGCCATCTAAGCCCGCGATTTTTGTATTTTTTGCATAGTGCGATACGGTTTCTTCTAAGGTACGATTGATGCAAAGGTCGTTTTTCATTCTTTCTTCACTGGTAGAGGTAAGTTGCGTTACAGCGATTAATAAACCTCGGCTGCCGTCTTTTTTTGTAAATCCTTCTAAGGCAGCCTCCATCATGGATATGGTTCCGGAAGCGTGCACATTGCATAAATCTACATCAAGAGCAGACAAAACAGAGAGGGATTTTTTTACGGTATTGGGGATATCATGAAGTTTTAAGTCCAAGAAAACCTTATGACCTTTGGCTTTCACTTCTTTTACGATGGCCGGACCTTCTGCGTAGAAAAGTTCCATTCCGATTTTTAAGAAGGGCTTTTCTTCTTTAAAGTTGTCTAAAAATGCCATTAAATCGGCTTTACTATTAAAATCACAAGCAATAATTACGTCTTTACTCATTTGTGTGCACCTCCGATGATTGTAGTTAGATCTGAAATTTGATATTTTTGCATTACCTTAGGCAAATCTTCAATGATTGTTTTACAAGCGAAGGGATCTACTAAATTTGCTGCCCCAATTTGCACTGCTGTTGCTCCGGCAAGCATCATTTCAATGACATCTTCAGCAGAAGATACACCGCCTATGCCGATGATGGGGATGTTTACTGCCTCATAAACTTGATATATCATGCGTACAGCCACAGGGAAAATGGCACTGCCTGAAAATCCACCCATCTTATTTGCAATAGTGGGCTTTCCTGTTTTTAGGTCGATACGCATACCCATAAGGGTGTTAATTAAACTGATGCCATCAGCACCTGCATCTTCGCAAGCTTTTGCAATAGAGGCGATATCCGCCACATTTGGGCTAAGTTTGATATAGACAGGTTTTGTGGTGACCGCTTTTACTGCACGGGTGACTTCAGCCGCAGCCTCGGGGCTTGTCCCAAAGCTCATACCGCCATGATGCACATTTGGACAGCTTACATTTACCTCTATGATGCCAACTTGATCTTCTTGATCAATCATTTTGGAGCAATATGCATATTCTTCTACGGAAAATCCGCTGATATTTGCGATAACAGGTTTTTGGAAAACCTTTCTCATTTTTGGCAATTCTTCGCTGATAACTTTTTCTATGCCAGGGTTTTGCAAACCAACAGAGTTGATTAGCCCGGCACTACATTCTGCAATTCTTGGAGTGGGGTTTCCGAAACGTGGGTCCTTTGTGGTACCTTTAAAGGAAAAAGAACCTAATATATTAATATCGTATAGTTCTGCAAATTCATAGCCATAGCCGAAAGTGCCACTGGCAGGAATGATGGGATTATCCAGGGTAATACCGCTTAATGTAACTCTTGTATTTACCATATGATCTCCTCCTTTTCTAGGACAGGGCCTTCTTTACAAATACGCTTGTTGCCATATTTTGTTTGGCAAGAACAGCCCATGCAAGCACCAAATCCGCAACCCATTCTTTCTTCAAAACTAAGCTGACCGTTGGTTTTGGTAGAGTCTGTGATGGCTTTTAGCATTGCTTCTGGTCCGCAGGTGTAAAAATAGGTGTAATCTGTTTGGGCATCTACAAGATTGGTTACAAAGCCTTTTGTGCCAAGAGAACCATCTGCAGTTGCAACAAGAACATTTGCCCCAAGGCTTTCAAATTCTTTCAAATAAAAGGCTTCAGCTTTTGCGTTAAAGCCTAGAATGATGGTTGGATTTTTACCTTCGGCAATCAATCTTTTTGCCAAGTGATACATTGGAGGGATGCCGACGCCACCACCAATGAGTAGGGGGTGGTCGCCACTTTTTGTGGTGTCGTAGCCATTTCCAAGACCGACTAAAATATCAAGGGTTGCTAAGGGGGGCATTTGGCTTAAGAGGTTTGTGCCTTTTCCTACGACCTTATAAAGTATGGTAATTGTGCTTTCATCGTAATCACAGATGGAAATAGGGCGACGAAGAAAGCAGTCGTTTAATTTTATATTAATAAATTGTCCGGCTTGGGTGATGGCTGAGGTGTCTCCTTCAAGCACCATGTGGTATACGGTGTTTGTAAGAGGTTCGTTTTTTTTGATTGTAAATATAGATTGTTTCAAGAAAAGACCTCCTAGAATATCAATTTTTTTTATAGACGATTTTGCCACCGCAAACGGTTAAGACACATTGTGCATAAACTTCTTTTTGTGCAAACGGGGTACTTTTTCCCTTTGATAGGAAATCGTTCGGGTTAACGGTATATTTCTTTTCCAGATCAAACACAGTGAAATCGGCAGCTTCTCCAATTTCTAAGGGTGTGCCGAGTTGAAAGCGTTTTCTTGGGTTTGTGTGAAGTAGTTCGATTAGTTTTTCTAAAGAAATAATCCCTGTCTTAACCAATTCGGTGTATAAAACGGAGAAGGCTGTTTCTAAACCAACAATACCCATCATGCTTTTAGCAAGGCCTTTTGATTTTTCCTCAGCAGAGTGTGGTGCATGGTCGGTAGCAATCATATCAATTGTGCCATCTTTGATGCCTTCGATGAGTGCAAGTCGATCTTCTTGGCTTCGTATAGGTGGGTTCATTTTAAACCGACCATCTTCTTCAAGCATCATATCGTTTAGAACCAAATAATGTGGCCCTGTTTCGCACGTAACGTCAATGCCACAGGCTTTTGCTTTTCGTATGAGCGATACACTTTCTTTTGTTGAGATATGACAAACATGATATTTGCAGCCGGTTTCTTTTACAAGAGCCAAATCTCGTTCGATTTGTTTCCATTCGCTTTCTGAGCAGATGCCTTTGTGGTTGTGAAGCGAGGCATACATACCATCATGGATATAGCCATCACGTAGTAGTGTATTGTCTTCACAGTGGGCAGCAATGATTTTTCCATATGTACTAATTTTTTTCATTGCTTCTTTCATCATTTCATCACTTTGCACACCACGTCCATCGTCGGTAAAGCCACAAACATGGTTTGCAAGTTCATCGTAGTTTGCAAGTTCAAGGCCATTTTCACCAATTGTGATGGTGGCATAAGGATGAACATGGATGCAGGCATTTTTTTCAATAAGTTCTAATTGTGGAGCAAGATTTTCCATGCAGTCAGGTGTTGGAGAAAGGTTTGGCATTGCACAAACTGTGGTGTAGCCTCCGTGTGCTGCGGCTTTTGTCCCTGTTTCGATCGTTTCTTTATAAAAAAAACCCGGTTCTCTAAGATGTACGTGAACATCAATAAAACCGGGAAACACAAAACAACCTTCCATATTAACGAGAATATTCTCGTAAGAAGCGGAAGGTTTTGTTTTGGATATATTATAAATAAGACCATTCTTCACAAATATGTTGGATTTGACAAATTCGCCTTGAACAAATACGTTAATATTAGATAAAATGTAGTCCAAGTGATTCAGCTCCTTTCATTCGCTCGTGGGTGGTGAGTATTTGTTTACAAATTGTCAGTAGTATATCATACAGTTTTTACTGTGTCAATCATTTGGGCTAAGTTTTTTACAAAGACTAGAATTGACAGAATCAAATTTGTTATGTTAGACTAAATATGTCAATTTAAGGGGCTTTTTATTACTGACGGATTAGTGGGTGACCACAGGGGAGTAAAAAGTTTGAATTTTGCAGTTGAAATACAATCAGTGTTTTTTTACACTGTGGGCCTGTGTTTGAAGAAATACAGGAAACAGATACTGCTTTTGTCGACCGTCTGGGCAGTCCTGTTTTAAAGATAGAATAGGACTGCCCTTTTTTGTGTTCAAATTATAAATGTAACCAGATACTTATTTGTCAATAGGAGGTTTTCTATGAAAAAAATAGCAATTCTTATGGGTAGTGACAGTGATTTTCCGGTTGTGGAAAAAGCATTAATTACTTTGGACAAGTTTGGTGTTCCTTTTGAGGTACACGTATATTCAGCTCATAGAACGCCGGTAGAGGCAAGTGAGTTTGCGTTAAGTGCCAGAAAGAATGGCTTTGGTGCAATCATTGCGGCAGCAGGAAAGGCAGCACACTTGGCAGGGGCTATGGCGGCACATTCTACATTACCTGTTATTGGTATTCCGATTAAATCCTCCACATTAGATGGATTGGACGCACTTCTTGCTACAGTACAGATGCCAGGGGGATTGCCTGTGGCAACAGTGGCAATTGATGGGGCAGAAAACGCTGCCTTGTTGGCCATTCAGATTTTGGCAGTGGCAGACGAAGGTTTGGCAAAAAAATTGGAAGTTGCCAGAGAAGAAAATGCAAAAAAAGTTTTAGAAAAAGATCGTTTGATTGCTGAAAAATATAATAAATAATAAAATTATAATATAGATCACACCACAAATAATAGTTTTTAGGAGGAATTTATATCATGGAAAAAGCAGCTCAGATGTATGAAGGCAAGGCAAAAAAGGTATATGCAACAAATGACCCAAATTACTGTATCGTTTCTTATAAGGACGATGCAACAGCGTTTAATGGTTTGAAAAAAGGCACAATTCTAGGAAAGGGTGCAATCAATAACCGTGTAACAAATCACCTTTTAAAGCTTGTAGAAAAGAGCGGCATTCCGACTCATTTTGTAGAAGAACTTTCTGACAGAGAAACAGTAGTAAAGAGAGTATCTATTTTACCTTTGGAAGTCATTGTGAGAAATATTGCTGCAGGGTCTTTGGCGAAACGCCTTGGATTAGAAGAAGGTACAAAAATGAAGCAAACTGTGCTTGAATTTTGTTACAAAAATGATGATTTGGGCGATCCTATGATTAATGAATACCACATTTTGGCGATGGAGTTTGCAACAAAAGAAGAAATAGATTTGATTTCTAAATATTCCTTTAAAGTAAACGAAGTTTTAAGTAGTTATTTAAAAGATGCGAATATCGAATTGATTGATTTTAAATTGGAATTTGGTAAAACGGCCGAGGGAGAGGTTGTTTTGGCGGATGAAATTTCTCCTGACACTTGTCGTTTTTGGGATACAATCACAGGTGAAAAGCTTGACAAAGATAGATTTCGCCAAGACTTGGGCAATGTTGAAGACGCTTATCAGGAAATTCTAAAGCGTTTGATGGGAGAATAATTAATTTTTAACACAAACCAATTTAAAGAGGTGCGAATATGTGTATGAATGAAATCCACGAAGAATGTGGTGTATTTGGTATTTTTGGGAAAGAAACCGCATCCGTTGCAGCAACGACGTATTACGGTTTGTTTGCGTTGCAACATAGAGGCCAAGAGAGCTGTGGTATCGTGGTAAACGACGATGGCGTTTTCCGTTTTCATAAAGATCCTGGCTTGGTAAATGATGTTTTTACTCCGCAGGTGATGGCTTCTTTGGGAGAGGGAAACATGGCAATTGGCCATGTTCGCTACGGAACAACAGGGAACAATGATCGTGCAAACGCACAACCGATTGTAGTAAACCATATCAAGGGAAAATTGGCATTGGCACACAATGGAAATTTGGTTAATTCTTTTGAATTACGACGAGAACTTGAAATGCAAGGTTCTATTTTTCATACAACGAGTGACACGGAAGTTATTTCTTATGTGATTACAAAAGAAAGACTCAATGCACCGTCTATTGAGGAGGCGATAAACCGTGCGATGAACCGTATACAAGGTGCATATTCTTTGGTCATTATGTCTGCATCTAAGATGATTGCTGTACGAGATAAGCATGGGTTTAGACCGCTTTGTTATGGTCAAATGGCGGATGGAAGTTATGTTGTTGCGTCAGAAAGTTGTGCGTTAGACGCAGTTGGTGCAAGTTTTATTCGTGATATTCTTCCGGGTGAAATTGTGATCTTTGACAAAGATGGCGTGCGTAACATTACAGATCACTGTGATAAAGAAAAGCCTACCATCTGTATTTTTGAATATATTTATTTCTCAAGACCTGACTCTCGTGTGGAAGGCAAAAGTGTTCACGAGGCAAGAGTGAAGGCAGGTGCTTGTTTAGCGTTGGAACACCCTGTGCAGGCAGATGTTGTAATCGGTGTGCCAGATTCTGGTTTAGATGCTGCCATTGGGTATGCAAGACAGTCGGGTATTCCTTATGGGATAGGGTTTATTAAAAACAAATATATTGGACGTACATTTATCTCACCCGGACAAAAGGTGCGTGAGGATAAAGTTAAAATCAAGCTAAACGTGATTGCAGACACCGTAAAGGGGAAAAGGGTTGTATTGGTGGATGATTCCATTGTTAGAGGGACAACCTCCGCTCGCATTGTGAAGCTTTTACGTGATGCGGGTGCAACAGAGGTGCATATGCGTTCTTCTGCACCGCCATTTTTGTATCCTTGTTTTTACGGCACAGATGTGGATTCACAGGAAAATTTGATTGCCTGTAACCATACAATTGACGAGATTAGAGATATTATCGGTGTAGATAGTTTGGGATATTTAAACCTAGACCATTTGAATATGCTCATTGGTACTGCTAAGGGTGAAGGATATTGTGCATCATGTTTTGATGGAAAATACCCTACAGAAGTTCCGGCACAATCCGATAAAAATAGATTTGAGGATAAGCTTAGCGAGAGGAGACAATAAAACATGAAAAGTCACAGTGAAAGCTATAAGGCAGCAGGTGTTGATATAGAGGCAGGGTATCAGGCGGTTGAACTGATGAAACAGCATATTGCAAGAACAGTGACAGCGGGTGGTATGTCCGATATCGGTGGTTTTGGCGGTTTGTTTGAGTTAGATATGACAGGGATTACTAAGCCTGTTTTGGTAAGTGGAACGGATGGCGTCGGAACAAAATTGAAACTGGCTTTCTTGATGGATCAGCATGATACCGTTGGGATTGACTGCGTTGCTATGTGTGTGAATGATATTATTTGCGTAGGAGCAAAGCCTTTGTTCTTCTTGGATTATATTGCTGTGGGAAAAAATGTTCCTGAAAAAATTGCTTCTATCGTTTCTGGGGTTGCAGAAGGTTGCGTACAGTCTGGAGCTACACTTAGCGGTGGTGAAACGGCGGAAATGCCCGGATTTTATGCAGAGGATGAATACGATTTGGCAGGTTTTTCCGTAGGCGTTGTGGATAAGGCGAAAATTATAAACAATAAAACAATCAAAGAAGGGGATGTGATGATTGCATTGCCTTCTAGTGGTGTGCATTCTAATGGGTTTTCCCTAGTTCGCCGTGTGTTTGATGTAGAAAATATAGATATAAAGACTCCTGTGGAAGAATTGGGCGGGAAGTCTTTGGGTGAAACGCTATTAACACCAACAAAGATTTATGTTAAGCCTATGCTTGCTGTATTTGAGCAAATAGCAGTCAAAGCAGTTTCTCATATTACTGGTGGTGGCTTTTATGAAAATATTCCAAGAAGTATTCCAAAGGGTTTTGGTGCGAAGATTGATAAAAAATCATTGAGAATTTTGCCTATTTTTGACTTGATTGCAAAAAAAGGAAATATCCCGGAAAGAGATATGTTTAACACCTTTAATATGGGTGTTGGTATGAGTGTTGTAGTTGCAAAAGAAGATGTGGAAAAAACATTGGGAATTCTTAAAGCAAACGGCGAAGAAGCATATGTTATGGGTGAAATCGTTGCCGGACAGGAAGGCGTGGAAATATGCTAAGAACAAAAATAGCAGTTTTTGTTTCTGGTGGAGGTACAAATCTACAGGCATTGATCGATGCACAAAAAAGCGGAGAAATTCCAAGTGGGGAAATTGTTTTGGTATTAGCCAGTAACGACGGTGCTTATGCATTAACGAGAGCGGCAGAAAACGGTATAAAGAGTGAAGTTGTAAAAAGAAAAGAATTTTCTTCTCAAGAAGCGTATGAACAGAAGATGAAGGAAGTTTTAGTGGAAAATGAAATTGAAATGATTGTTTTGGCTGGTTTTATGTCGTTATTAAGCGAAGATTTTACAATGTCTTATCCTAAAAGAATTATAAACATTCATCCATCTTTAATTCCGTCTTTTTGCGGAAAAGGGTTTTATGGCTTATATGTGCATGAGGCGGCACTGGAATACGGCGTAAAAGTAACGGGTGCAACCGTACATTTTGTAAATGAAATTCCTGATGGTGGCGAAATTATTATCCAAAAGGCAGTGGATATTTTAGAAGGGGATACGCCTGAAGTATTGCAAAGGCGAGTAATGGAAGAAGCAGAATGGGTGATTTTACCTAAGGCTGTGGAAATGGTAGCCCAAAAGTTACAGAAAGGAAACTGATATGAATATCTATAAATTCAATTCCATGGAGAATTTAGTAAGAGAAAACGCTTATGTAGGCAGAGGTATTGTAATTGGTAAGACGGCAGACGGAAGCAAAGCTGCGATTGCTTATTTTATTATGGGACGTAGCGAAAATAGTCGTAACCGTATTTTTGTAGAAAACGGGGAAGAAGTCATTATTAAACCTTTTGACGAATCTAAGGTAGAGGATCCTTCTTTGATTATTTATTCTCCAATTAAAAAAATTAAAAACAATTTGATTGTAACAAATGGTGACCAGACAGATACTATTTTTGACTTTATTCAAGACGGAAAAACATTTGAAGAAGGTTTGCAGACAAGGCAATTTGAGCCTGATGCACCGAATTTCACACCAAGAATTAGCGGTATGCTGACTTTTTCTAATGAAGATTTTTCTTATAAAATGAGCATTCTAAAAAGTGTGGATGCACAGGGTAGTGCTTGTAGTCGATACACTTTTTCCTATCCTGCATTAGATGGAATGGGGCATTTTATTCATACTTATGCTTGTGATGGCAATCCTTTGCCTACATTCCAAGGCGAACCTGAAAGAGTATCAATTCCTGATAAAATTGACGATTTGGTTCAGGGGATTTGGGAAAATTTGAATGAAAAAAATAAAATTTCTCTTTATGTAAGATATATTGACTTAAAAACAGGAACGATTGAAAACCGCATGATAAATAAAAACAAATAAGGAGATTGGAATATGAATACAGCGAAGGAAGGTTATCTTTCACCCTTTTCTACAAGGTATGCAAGCAAAGAGATGCAAGCAGTTTTTTCTGAAGATTTCAAATTCCGTACTTGGCGTAAATTATGGATCGCTTTGGCAAAGGCAGAGAAGGAATTAGGACTGGAAATTACAGCAGAACAAATTGCAGAATTAGAAGCTTTTCAAGATACGATTAATTTCGATGTGGCAGAAGCACGTGAAAAAATTGTTCGCCATGATGTAATGAGCCATGTGTATGCTTATGGCAAGCAATGCCCAAAGGCAGAGCCGATTATCCACTTGGGTGCAACTTCTTGCTATGTTGGGGATAACACAGATGTAATTATTTTGAAAGAAGCATCTCATATTATTTTGCAAAAAGCTGCACAAGTAGTGAAAAACCTAACAGAGTTTGCAAAAGAATATAAAAGCCTACCTTGTTTGGCATATACGCACCTTCAGCCTGCACAGTTGACAACTGTAGGAAAAAGAGCAACACTTTGGGTTTACGAATTGTGTCAGGATATTCATGAATTGGAGCATCGTTTGGAAGAACTGCTTTTATTGGGTTCAAAGGGTACAACAGGTACACAGGCAAGCTTTATGGAATTATTTGAAGGTGACGAAGAAAAAATCAAAAAGATGGAAGCCATGATTGCAAAAGATATGGGCTTTAAAGGCTGTGTGCCTGTTTCGGGACAGACATATTCTCGCAAGGTAGATGCATATTTTTTGGCAGTGCTTTCTGGAATTGCACAAAGTGCTTATAAATTTTCTAATGATATGCGTATTTTGCAGTCCTTTGAAGAAATGGAAGAACCTTTTGAAAAAGATCAAATTGGATCTTCGGCTATGCCTTATAAGAGGAACCCAATGAGAAGCGAAAGGATTTCTGCTTTGGCACGTTTTGTAATTGTGGATTCCTTAAATCCTGCATTAACAGCCGGTACACAGTGGTTTGAAAGAACATTAGACGATTCTGCAAACAAGCGTATTTCTGTAGCAGAGGCATTTTTGGCGATTGATTCTATTTTAAATATCTATATGAATGTTACGGCAGGCTTGGTTGTTTATGACAAAGTTGTGGAAAGACGTGTGATGGAAAAATTACCGTTTATGGCAACAGAGAATATCATGATGAAATCTGTAAAAAAAGGCGGCAACAGACAGGAATTGCATGAAAGTTTGCGTACACATTCCCATGCCGCAGCAGCAAAGGTAAAACTTGAAGGCGGTCAGAATGATTTAATTGAACGTATTGCGGCAGATGAAGCCTTCCCTTTGACTTTAGAAGAAATCAAAGCAGAGTTAGATTCTTCTTTGTATATTGGCAGAAGTGCATCACAAGTTGACGAATTTGCAAAGGAAGTAGCTGAACCGATTATTGCGAAATGGTATAAAGGTGATATCGAAGCAGAGCTGAAAGTATAAAGAAATTTTGCGTTGTCTTTAGAATTTTATGTTTGGCTGATTTTTTATTTGTAAATTTGAAAGTTATCTTTGACGAAGGGGTTTAAAAAAATGAGAGAATTTGAACTGAAATATGGTTGTAATCCTAATCAGAAACCTGCAAAAATTTATATGGTTGATGGCACGGAGTTACCAATTCGTATTTTAAACGGTAAGCCTGGGTATATCAATTTTTTAGATGCTTTTAATAGCTGGCAGTTGGTGAAAGAACTGAAAGAAGCCTTAGGTATGCCTGCGGCAACATCATTTAAGCATGTTAGCCCTACTTCGGCAGCAGTAGGAACACCGATGAGTCTGGAATTAAAGAAGGCTTGCTTTGTTGATGATTTGGAAGGGCTTGACCAATCCCCAATTGCTTTGGCATATGCAAGGGCAAGAGGGACAGACCGTATGTGTTC
>JBKEAS010000189.1:0-6845 GCA_047972635.1 Anaerotignum sp. | reverse complement strand
TCTATCATTCCGTTATTTTTATTTCTAATTTGATCCAAACCGTCGCCACCGATAAAAGGATATAACGATGTTTCTACAAACCAAGTCTTTAAAGAAGGAAGAAAATACGCACTTTCTACCTCTCTGCCTTGAATTTCCATCAAGTCTCGCCCTCTACCAGAAAGCACACCCACCACAATACGATCAATCTTGACACCTTCATCTTTAAATAAACGGTCAAGTTCTCGAATGCGATATCCTTTATGCAACAAATCATCCACTAAAATCACAGGACGGCGGAAAGAATTGATCATCCGAACCTGACAATCCAATGGCAAATATTGTGGAAATTCTTTGATTTTAAAAGATTTTACTGCCCTATCAAATACTTTTTCCGTATGCAAAACCTTTGTAACCGTATTTGGAATAACAATCCCTTTTAAAATTTTACCAAAAGGAACACACATATTTGGACCTAAGTTCCGCACAGGCGTCGGTTCTTTTGGCACATTGTTTGCCTTTGTTATCAACTCAATCAAACGATTGTGCATCATGCCAGCATCAAAGGAAATGACCAAAGAACCTGGATACAATTTTGTCAGCGCCATTTGCATATTATGATGTGCCTGTCGTAGCGTTTTCAAAACTTGTTCATTGCTATTAAATGGTTCTTTGATTTCCGTCTGCGCGTTATGGTATAAGGTAATCGGGCTTTTCATATCTACAACATAGATGTCGCGATTTACATTTTCCGTCAATTTCAAAAAACCCTGTCTGATTAATGTATCTTGTATTTTCGGCATGACCTCACTTTGTTTTAGACTAAAAATTCCATATGTGTAATCTTCTTCCAAGGCTCTGGCAATGGACTCGGTGAACAAGAATTGCTCTAGTCCTACTATTTTGGAATTTTGATCCGTAAAGCACGCTTCAAACAAAACAATCTTGCCTGAGGTGTTTTCTCGAATATAGTTTGCTGTATCAATATCTTCAAATTCCTTGTAAAGCTCAGTCGTAGCCAAATGACGATAAACCATAATTCCATCCGGCTTTCCTCGACCAAATTTATCAAAGATAACAGTCATCTCACTTCCTGGATGATACATCGCCTCCAAAATCACACGCACTACTTCTGAATGAATATTGCTTCCAAAAAGTAGCCCTTCTACTTCTTCTACACTCGTATACCTAGCCACCTCAACAGCTTTTGTTACCAAAAGTTGTTTGTACTGCGGTTCTCTTAAATATAGGCTGTTTTCGTATATATAATTTTGAGCAACCGTATCAATTAAATTCGAAATATCTCGGTTCTGATCAATATTCTCTCTAATTCTAGTAGAGCTGACATCTTCAAAGTGAACAGGTAATTTTAACTCCAACACTTCATTTTGAATACTATCATAATTGGCTTTTTTATCATCGCTTGTACTTTTATTTGTCTCTCTTAAAAAAAGAATATGCGGGAAAGTTTGGATAGAATGTTCTACCACATTCGCTTTATAAGACGATGCATTATGAACAACATCGCTACCCGCCACCATATACACCTCTTTATCCGGAAATAATTCTCGTAAACGTCGCAAATCGTCTGGATTTGCAATATTGACTGGTATATTTTCAGGGAACAGATAAATATTTTCTTCATTGGCAACAGACATATTGATAATCCGACGCCTTATTCGATGCGGTTGCGTCTTTTTCGACCAAGAAAATTCATCGATTGCTAAATATACAATAAATCCCATATTTCGAATTTCTCTAGCAATTTCCTTATGTCCCAATGAAAATGGATCAAAACTTCCCGGAAAAAACGCTACCTTTTTTGGCTCTTGAAAAGAAAAGCTACCTTTGCTAAATAAATAATCACTTATAAAACGATAAATTGCATTCCAATTTGCGGTATCGTTTAAAAACCCCAATTCCGAGGTTTCATCTTCATCCATAAGTGTAATAAGTTTTTTCCCAATAAATGCAAAAATATCCTTCTTTTCTTCAAGATTTAAGTCTGCGCTACCAAACACTTCATGCCCTAATACCCAAAAAGCTTCTCTATTTACATTCGTATGATAACTGGCAAAACCGCCAAGTATCATTCCCATAATTTTCTTTTTTCTTTCCTCGTAAATGGCTCGATACTCTGGAAATCTCATGCCGTATTTTCCATAATGACCAATTATGACCCCGAGCGTGTCAAGTGCAACACTAACAATACGGTCATTCGTGCTAGATTGTAATCGTTCAATATCTATCAAAAACTCATTCAATTCCTTTGGGTGCAAATATGTGGCATATTCCCCCAAGTATTGCGGAATATATTTTGAAAACTCAAATTCCCCAACTTCCAAACCTTTTCTCAGCTCAATTGCCACTTCATTCCTCTGATCCCAAGAAAGCAAAGGTGCCAACTTAACCAAGGTTTCTCCCGCAAAATGGCGAATGGTTACTTGATCGCTCACCTTTAATAAATTAGAAAGATGCGTGGCAACATGAAGTTTTGGCATCGCTACACCCAAACTAATGCGAACGTATAAAAGCTCAATATTAATGATTTTAATTTTCCATGGTGTCGCCGATTTCAAGTTTTCCAAAAAGATATCTGAAACCACCTGATCATCTTGAAAAATCCGGTGAAACGATACGCCTCTGATTTTATTTTGGATCCCATATGCTTCGCCAATCATATACAATAAAAATTCTAGGCTCACATTACCCTTTATCATAATCTGATCTATGATTTGCGTTACTTTATCTACCATGGTAGGATTTTTGGAAAAGTCTCCAGCCATCTCCTTTAAATTCAAAAGAATTGCTGCTCGAATTTCCAACGATGAGCGATTTGCATAGCTTTGCATAAAAGAAATTAAAATATCTTTTTCCTCATCCCTCAGTAAGCTTTGAGGCACGGAAGGCAGTGTATCGATCAAAATAAATGCTGTATCGTCTGGCCAATCAATAACTCTATAATATTCCAACACAGAAGCAATATAGCGTCGTGCTAACTCTTCTTTACAATTTTCAAGTAAAGAAATAACGACCCTCTTTAACCCATACCCTAACCAACGACGATGCCTATCAATCATTTTATGATCAGGTATGATAATCATCTCCAAATACCTCTCCCACATCTCTAAACCAGAGGTATCATCCAAAATAATGTCCACATCCATCGGTAATTCTTTGCCATACTCTATGTCGTAATTTGCAATCATATTACCCAACAAATCCCCTGCTTGGCGGCGAACATCTCCCTCTCTATGAACCATCAGTTCATACAAAAAACTAATTGACATTTGCTTTTGCTTTTGGTTCATATAAGTAAAATATTCAGCAAAAATATCAAGATATGCCCTTGAATTTTTCCAATCTCTTGCACTTCTAGCTGCCTCCAAAATATCGCCAAATGATGCCTCACGACTTAACTTGTGCATCAAGCGAATATTCCTATTTATCGCAATATTTTTAAAAACTTCCACCGTTTCATTGATGTCAAGCAAGGTTGTTTCCTTATGGATAACTTCGCCCAATGTTGCATTTGTCAAATCTGTGTTGACTCCAATGGAATGCATATAATTTTCAAAATCCACCAAGCGAGAATACACATGACGATAGCGATTTTCTTTCGCTTGGTCCAAATTATCAAGCTTTTCCAAAATCACATGAAAAGAATCTTCTAAAGAATATACACCCATAATCTCTTTCCCATCTTCAAATGCCTTCGTCTTAACCCGAAAATCAGCATAAATCAGTACGAGTGATTCTACCGACAAATTTTCTAATTCCAAATCCCAGGTAGAATGATTGGCCGCAATATGTCCAATGTCTGAAAGACCATTTGCTTGAAACCAAACATCTGTATAGTAATAATGCAAATAAGGAATTCTCTTAGACTCAATGTCTTTACAACCATACTTTCCAATATCATGTCCTGCCGCTGCACCAGAAATCAAACCCAAATCCACAGGCACATTCGCACAAAATAACTGGCGCCCAACGTGCATAGCTATATAATGCACCCCGGCCACATGCGCAAGTGTGTCAAAAGGTGTTACTTCTGGTCCGATACGCATCAGTTCGTACACAAACTGCCTATTAAAACAATCTAAAAATTTTGAATATTGTACGCCATAAGGGCTATTCTGCATTTCATCTTCCGTTGCAAAGGCAAATGTTCTGTGCATATTCAATGGCACATATTCCCTTTCGCAGGCCAAAAAAACACGCAAAATCTCTAAATAAAAATATACAGCACGATGCTCAAAAACATCCAACACAATATCTTCTCGGTGTGGATAAATTCCTTTGATTAAAAAGCGATACGTATAGGATAACCATCCTTCCTTAGGCACCTCTTTTGCTAAGGTTGATAGCATATCTTCACAATAGGAAAGAACTGCCCCACAAGAAACTTCTTTCTCATTTGTAATGGCATCAATTGCACTCATCCAATATTTTTTATCTAAAAAAGAAACAATTGTTTTCTTTTTAACCCCCATTTTTCTTGAAAAATCTTTGTCAGTAAGAGCGACATATAACTCTCTGTATATGACCTCATTATATTTCTTCTTCATGAGCTACCTCCTTTGCACACTTTCTTCAATTTTAACACTAGATAAACCTTGTTTCAATAGTATCTCTTTCTTTACACAGCATTCCATGAAACTCTAAAAAAGATATTTTTCAAAAGCCCCTTCATGATAAAATCTAATCCTCTTTGTGTAGAAAAAAATTATTTACTAGAATCAAAACAAAAAAGCCCTCATTGCTAATTTTCACAAGCAATAGGGCTTTTTGCAAAGCATATAACCATTATATTTTACTCAAGTGATGCAGTTTTATCTCCAATGGTAAGTTTCAAATCATACGCAACGTCGCCGTTTCTTACAATGTGTACGTCAACAACATCGCCTACCTTCGTTTCGCTTACAACTTTCACCATAGAATCCATGTCCATTACTGTCTTACCGTCAAAACTAGTGATAATATCACCCACCATGATGCCCGCTTCTTCTGCTGGCCCGCCTTCTGCTACTTCCATAACCAAGGCACCTACTGGTAATCTATAAAGACTGGCATTTTCAGAAGTAATGTTTGTACCTGTAATACCAATAAAAGGCTTCGGTTGTGTTCCGTTTTCAAGCAATTCCTCTACAATAGGCACAATCACATTACTTGGGATTGCATAGCCCATACCTTCTGCCATAGAAGAATTGTATTTAGCAGTATTGATACCAACCACTTCACCCGCACCATTGACCAACGGACCACCGCTATTGCCGCCATTAATGGCAGCACTTGTCTGCAATACGGTGAGATGGTTGCCTTCCACGTCAATGGTTTGTTCCTTCATACTGATCATACCATCTGTTGCCGAAAGTCCCATTCCCATCGCATTACCAATGGCAATCACACTTTCACCCACTTCTAATTCATCCGAGTCTCCAAACGTAGCAACACTGACTTCTTTCACATCTGCTTTTTTCAAATCATCCCATGAAACAGTAAGCACTGCCAAATCAGATTCGCTTTTTGTCCCTGCTACCTTTGCCGGCACCGTAACGTCCTCCGCCAAAGTAACATAAATGGATGTCGCACCCTCAATCACGTGGTTATTTGTAGCAATGGCAATCTTTGTATCATCTGAAAAGAAAATAACCCCACTACCTACGCCATTTGATTCATAAGGTACGCTAAAAGATCCAAAATAATCAGCTGTTCCGGAAACCTTCGTAGAAATGCTAACTACGGAAGGCTTTACACCTTTTATAATCTCCACCGCAGAAATACTCTCATTAGAAGAAACCGTTTGTGCAATAGCCGGTGTGGTTGCTAAGGTAGGTTCATCTCCAAAATAATACTTTGCCGCACCATAACTGGCACCAATACTAGCGCCGCCTGCAACACTGACGATCAAACACGCCGCAACAAATTTACCCCAGTTATTTTTCTTTTTTGCAGTTTTTTTCACCTGCTCCTCATAATGATACTCACGCGTGGTAGACCCATCTTCCTTGTATTCATCCGCTTCAGCCTCTTGAGACACAACAACCGATACAATCTCTCCCGACCTAACTTCTATTTCTTCTTCCGCCTCTGCTTCTACCTCTTGTATGATTTGCCCTTCCTCTAGCGTTTGTGTATCCTCTACAGCAGACATATTCAAATTTTCTTCTATATCATTTTCTTTATTATTGTGTTTTACATCTTCAGGTTCAAACATATTATATTCCTCCGTTCGTCGTTTTATTGATATGAGTATACCATTTACGTTTGAACAAAATATGAACAAGAATTAAATAATCCGTTAATTTATTCCACTTTTGCCCAAAAGGATGAAAAAGAGCAATAATCCCACTAAAATCACGCATTACAGCCAAACTTATCAAAAAACGCTTTCAAATACAAGGTAGCATATTACAACACAAATCTATCCTATGGTAATTGCCCTTGATATATACCAAAACTGGTAAACTACGCATTTCATCAGCGAATTCTTACGGGAAAACCAACCTTTTTTTGAACCTTGGTCAATGTTTTTTCTGCTATACGTCCCGCTTTTTGTGCACCATCTTTGATTATGCCATCTAGATAGTCTTTGTTTGCTTCTAACTCTTTTACTCGTTTTTGAATTGGTTCTAGGCTTGTAACTACAGCTTCTCCTACTGTTGTTTTGAAGGTACCGTAGCCCATATTCGCAAATTCTCTTTCTGCAGCCTCTAGCGTTATTCCTGTCACTGCACAGTAAATCCCCAATAAATTAGAAATACCCGGCTTATCTTCGCCAAAACGCACTTGATTATCAGAGTCTGTCATCGCACGTTTGAATTTATTCATAATAACCGCAGGTTCATCCAACAAAGCAATGGTAT
>JBKEAS010000161.1:0-5897 GCA_047972635.1 Anaerotignum sp. | reverse complement strand
TTTGCGATAACCCCTGCCTGCTCGGCCAAAAAATCTGATTCTATTGTTTCACAAATTCGTCTGGCATTTTTCCAATCCAAATCTGCTTTTTTGTAGTTTTCTCTTAGATTTTTTAAAGCATCGTATTCTTTTTTTAGAGAATTTTTCTGCGATAAAATTTGTTTCATTCGATTTTGCTTTTCTTTTTTACGCTGGATTTCCTGCTTTAGTGTTATTTCTTCCTTTTCTAAAACAGATTTTCCCTCAAGACTATTCTTTTTTGCCTGTATATCTTTTTCACTACGTTCGATATGAAGTACAATTTCTTTTAATTCTAATTCCAATTGTTCTTTTTCTTTTAACAATACATTTTTTTCTTTCAGTAGCAGTTCTTTTCTTGCGTATGAGGTCAAATCATATTCCATTTTTTTCAGTCTGATTTTTTCTTCGTCTAATTTTTCTTGCTCAGACTCTTGTTTTATTCTTTCGGCATCTTTTTCTTTTAAAATAGGATAAAGAATGCTTAACTGATTGCTTAAATCCGCTGATTGCTTTTTAAGCCTTTCGTACGTCTGCTTTTCTCTAATCATGATATGTTCAAGTGGTAAAACATAATCTTGTGCCATTCTTTGCTTGAAAAGAGTTTGTTGTAAATCAATGTTTTCTTGCTTTTCTACAGACAAAGAAACAAGCTCTATTTTTGCCTGTTCCAAATCAGAAATCCGCCTATTATTGATTTCACCTCTTGTAATTTCTGCCGTTAACTCTTGTTCTTTTTTAAGATACGCTTGTTTTTCAAATTTTAGCTGTTTTACGTGATTTTGTGCTTCAATCAATGCCTTATCTTCCGACAAAAAAATATCTTCCGCCTGATGAATTATTGTCTTATTCGTAAAATCCAAATCTGGACAAAGTTGTTGCAAGTATTGAAGTATACGTTTTTCGCAATCTTCATATTTGGTTCGATTTTGCTTTTCATCGTCTTTTAGTTTCTTTTGAAATTCCGCAAAAACATCTGTATGAAATACTTTGCGAAAAATGGCACCTCGTTCACTACTTTCTGCATACAAAAGCTTCAAGAACTCTCCTTGGGCTATCATTGCTATTTGCTTAAATTGCTTTAAATCCACACACAAAAGATCTTCAATGGCTTTTTTAACTTGCAAGAAGCCTGTTGAAAGCGTTTCGTTTTGGCAAAATAAAGATGCCTCTGCAACTTCCATTGTCGTCCCTTCGCCATTTTTTTTAGGTCTTGGGTAAGCCGGATTTCTAATAATACGGTATTCCTTGTCACGATGTAAAAAGGTGAGTTCTACATATGTTTTTGTATTCGGATTGGCAAAATCACTGCGAATGGTATCAATTCCACGATTTGTACCACTCATTTCACCAAACAGAGCAAAACATATCGCATCAAATATGGTAGTCTTACCTGACCCTGTGTCACCACTTACCAGAAAAAGCCCACCATCTCCAAATTTAGAAAATGGTATTTCTATTTTTTCAGCAAAAGGACCGAATGCCGAAATAATCAGATGTTTCGGTTTCATTCTGCTTCATCCTCCAATCCTTCCCAAGCCTTTTTAACCATGAGTTTTTGTGTTGTGTTCATTTCTTTCATATTTTGTTGTTCAAAAAAAAGTTCAAACAATTCTTGTGGGCTCATTTCATCCGCTGAGTAATGTAATTGCGTTTCTTGGTCGTTTGCATGGGTCACTACCTCTAAGGTCATTAAATTAGGATACCATGCCCGAAGTTGTCCAACAGGATCGTTAAGTGGTGTCGTATCTGTTAAAATGGCCCGAATATAATCTTCCGACTTTTCTTCTGCTCTTGCGGCATCCAACAAATCCGAAAGATTTCCCTTTATTTCTCGCAAAGCGCGCTTTGGAGTTAATGGAATAAAATCCATCTCAATATCGCCTTTTTCTTTAAGCTCTACCTTCGTTATGACCTTTTTTCGCCTAATTTCTGAAAAAGAATATGCAAGTGGTGAACCTGCAAAGCGAATCTCGTTCTTACCTATTTTTTGGGGGCTATGTAAATGCCCCAATGCCACATAATCAAAATCAAAAAAAACTCTAGCATCAATTTCATCAATCCCACCTAATGAATAGGTTTCCGAATCACTTTGTTCCGCTTCACCATGCCATGTTACAAATTGATGAGCAAGTAGAACATTCCGCCGTTGTATATCCAGTTCTATTTGATTGATTACCAATTCCATACCTTTTTGATAAGTAGTTATATCACCTTCGAAAAATTGACTCACCACTGCTGGCTTAATAAAAGGTAACAGATAAAGATCAACTTCTCCCCATTGATCTTTGATGGTAATTGGCTTAACTTCTCCTGCGAAACTACCATATATGTGAATGTTTTTCTCGTGCAAAATACGGCTGGCAAAATCCAATCGATAAGCAGAATCATGGTTGCCTGAGATCATAAATACAGCAATGTTTCTATCAGATAATTTCGTTAAAAATGCATCTAACAAACGTACCGCTTCAATAGGCGGAATTGCTTTATCATAGACATCGCCCGATATTAGAATGGCATCAATATTTTCTTCTTCTGCTTTTTCTATTATTTGAGACAAAATATATTTTTGGTCATCAATCATAGAAAAATCATATATTTTTTTGCCTAAGTGCAGATCTCCAATATGAAAAAATTTCATAGCATCCCCTTCTTTTTATTAGATTGATGTTTTAAAAGCAGTCATCCTTCCCAGATGCCTGCTTTTAGATTTTAATATAAAATTTTTTCCAAATTACTTTGTTTCATACGGTGTAATAACCCATTTGATACAGCCATCTAACATATTTTCAAACACATGGTAACCTTCCATAACATCGTTTAACGGTGAACGATGTGTAATCAAACAGCTTGTATCAATCTTCTTGTACTGAACCATTTTCATAATATCATCACAGCAATTTGCGTCAACGCCACCGGTTTTGAATGTAAGATTTTTCCCGTACATCTGATGCAATGGCAATGTTTGCTCTTTTGCATAAAGTGCCACCAAAACTACAATTGCGTTAGGTCTTGCTATCTTCCATGCCAGTTCAAATGTATCTTTGGCTCCGGCAACTTCAAATACACGATCCGCCCCACGTCCTTGGGTTAATTTTAAAATTTCTTCCTCTATATTTACTTCCAGTGGGTTTAGACAAATATCTGCCAGTCCTTGTTGTTTTGCCAAAGCCATCCTATCATTGTTTATATCCACAATAATAACCTTAGCTGGTCCATATAATTGAATGCTCATTAAAGTGCATAATCCCGTCGGACCTGCCCCCAACACAACTACCGTATCTGCAGGTTTGATTTCACCAATTCTTGCCGCCCAATATCCCGTTGCCAAAATATCACCATTAAACAAAACTTCCTCATCTAAAACGCCTTCCGGAATTTTGGTCAACCCTTGGTCAGCCATAGGAATACGTGCATATTCAGCCTGTCCACCATCAATGCGACAACCCAATTCCCAACCACCTTTGATGCAGTTGTTTACGTAGCCCTGTTTGCAAAAAAAGCATTTTCCACAAAATGTTTCAACATTTACCGCAACGCAATCACCTACTTGAAAACGAGAAACCTCTTTGCCCGCTTCTACAATTTCACCAACAAATTCATGCCCTAATACTATGTTTTCTTTTGCTCTAGGTACCGAACCATGTTTGATGTGTAAATCACTAGAACAAATTGTGGATCTAGTTACACGCACAATGACATCTGTATCTTCAATTATAGTAGGCATAGGACGATCTTCTAAACAAACCTTACCATGTCCCTTATAAACAACAGCTTTCATCATTTTTTCCATATCAAACACACAGCCCTTTCTATTTTATTTTAATTTAAAATCTTTTCACGACTTCTTTTGCATATTCCATCGCTTCACCTAAAATGATATCAACAGAACGAATACCCATATCTAACCCTTCTGCTGCGATGCAATCATAGTTTTCGATCCCAAAAAATTCACACATTGCTTCCATATACTTTGAGCCCATCTCTAGCGGTGTGCCTTCATAAAACCCGCCACGGGTGGTCACATATATCAAATGTTTTGCCTTGCACGTACCATAACACCCCTGTTCATTACAACCAAATGTAATGCCATCCACACACAGATTTTCGATGTATGTCTTTAACAATGCTGGAAAGCTCAAATCCCAAAAAGGAGCGGCAACAATGATTTTATCCGCCTGTGCAAATGCGTGTGCATAACGAAAACGAGGGTGAGATAAATCTTTTTTTGCCAAAAGTACGTCTCTTTGATGAAAAAATCCTTCTGTCATATTTGTTAATCCTTCATCCATGAGACAAAGTTCTATTATTTCATAGGAATTGGTTTTTACAAGTTCATTTATAAAAAAATCAGCCAATTTTTTTGTACGAGATTGGTCTCTGCGAATACAACAATTCACAAATAATACTTTTTCCATAGAAACACATCCTTTTATGATATTTTTTCAACTGTTAAAACGCCAAATTCAAGTTCATCCAATGCTTGCTTTACCTCTTTCATAAAAGGAACTGAGTCGGATGCACCTTTTTTTCCAATGGCAAGTGTGCTTGCTGTTGTCGCCAAGATAAGTGCTTCTGGTATTGTTTTTCCCTTTAGCACACCATAAAGAAAATATCCAGTAAAGGTGTCGCCTGCGGCGGTGGTGTCTACCACATCAACCTTATAACAACCAATTTTATAAGTTCCTTCATTTGTATAGCAAACGGCGCCTCGACTACCCAATGTTAAAAGAACATTTGTGTTCGGGTATTTTTCCTTTAAAATAGGCAAAATATCTTCTTCTTTTTGGCAAGCAGCAATCTGTTTGCCTTCCACTTCGTTTACAATCAGCCAATCCAAAAGTTCCAATGGATAAGTAAATACCTCGTCATTCATAGGTGCAGCGTTGAATGCAGTCTTTATTCCTCTTTTATGTGCTTCGGCAATGATATAGCCCACCAAATTTGTTTCATTTTGTACCAAAACCAACCCACTACTTCCGAATTGATCCAATGTTTTGTTTATGTACTCCTCTGTCAATAACTGATTTGTACCCCCATACAAAAGAATACAGTTTTGACCATCTCGATCCACTTGAATGATTGCGTGACCGCTGCTTTGTGAAGCCTTATCAAGCAATGATATATCCACGGCATTTTCCTTCAATGCGTTTTCTAAAATTTCTCCACCATTACCTACAATTCCGGCATGAAAAACTGTATTTCCGGCTTTTGCCGCCGCAATTGACTGGTTTAAACCTTTTCCGCCACAATTGATAAACAAATTATCAGAAGACAAGGTTTCTCCAGGTGCCACAAAATGATCCACCTCATATACATAATCTAAATTTAAAGATCCAAAATTTAAAATTTTCATTCTATTCCCCCCTCATTTACCTCCGCTTGCATAAAGGTCAATTCTGTTTCCATTAATTTTTCTTTCCAAGCAATGCCAACCAAAATCAGAAAAATGCCTAAAATTTGATGAGGGCGAAAAAAACCAAAAAAAACATAGTCCAACACAACAGAGGTTCCAAGTTGTCCAATAAGCATCAAAACTGTTGATGTCATGGCACCTTTTTGCTTTGTACCTATGATTAGAAAAATCATAGATGCCAAACCGCAAACACTACCTAAATAAAATTGTAAAGGTACTTCTCTTATATGTTCCCAACGAAATTCGCCACCTTTACCTGTAATAAATACAAGGCAAAATGCAAGTATTGTAGCCTCGATATAATTAATCATTGCCCCTCTAGCTGTACCTAGACATTCGCCGGCTTTTACATTTACCATTCTATTAATTGTATTTAAAAGACCATTTGCAACTGCTACCAAATAGTAAATCATACTTTCCTCCTTAAGCGTAAACAACAATCAACACACCCGCCAAAACCAAT
>JBKEAS010000143.1:0-2346 GCA_047972635.1 Anaerotignum sp. | reverse complement strand
TTTTATGCTGAAACAAGATGTCGCTGTAATGACTTTGAACGAGTATATTGTCCTTTTGTAGTTTCTCTACATCCAAACAGTCATACGTCTCGGCTGATGTGTTATTTTTGATAATGGATGTGTAGCCGAAAAGTGTTTTTTTTTCTTCTTCTTTGGGAGCAAGCAAATTAAGATCTATTTGTAGATTGTCTCCATGGGTGATAAATCTGCCAACTGTGTCCGATTTATTCAGGATAAACTTATCGTTCGTTAATCGATATTTTTTTTTGATTTCATCCACAGAAGTAAGGTATTCTAACCAGGGAATAGTCGCCGTAACCATATTTATAGTGGTAAGTCGATTTTTTTCGGCATCGACTATCTTTTTGTTTCTAAAAGCACGGTGTTCTAATAGCCTGAATTTGAAGTTTTTGCTTTTGATGGGGATATAGTATTCTATCATCCCGTCAAAATAATACTTCGGAACATTGTTGTCTAATTGATAACTTCTGAAATAGCCATATAAAACGATGTAGTCTATTTTCTTTGGAACAACATTAACTTCGTTCAACAAAATGTTTCTTTCTTCTAATCTTGCTACTTTTCCGTTCAATAGTGTGCTACCGGAAATACTTAGTGTCTTGTAGCCTACGTGATGGATGGTTACGGAAGTATCGTTTAATAATTCGTTTCTGTTCGATTCGGTCAATTGTACATTGCCGGATATGTCGGATAGTGTTAGTATGCTTCCCTTGCTGTTTAGGATTTTCGCGAAGCTTATTGGGGTGTTCGTAGCATTATCTATAATTTTAATTTGTGCGCTAAGCCCGATAGTAACGCAAAAAACACACACAAATACGATGTTTTTTTTCATTTTATAAGGTTGTCTGGTTAAAAGACTAATCCGACATAACAAATACCGGATTAGTTCAATAAATCTAAGTAATCTTTATCCCACGATTTTTATTCCGAAAAGCCAAATCTCAGTGTTTCCTTTTTTTCCGTCCAAGAGTCCTTTGATGACAAGGATTTTTACTCCATCACCGCCGTTTACTTCTCTCATTTCCATTTCGTTCATCTCCTGAACGCCGTACGTGTTTAAATCCAATGTTTTCATTTCTTTACAAATTTAGTTTAAATAGTTAATAATCAAAATGGTTGTTTGGTAAATTCGTCCATCCGCGCGCTGGATGGTTTTATTTACCGGTGCAAAGAAAAGCAAAATTATTTACACCTTTTTTTGAAATATTAACATTTTGTTTGGGCTTTTTTTCGGTTTCGCAGGCTGTGTTTGCTTTGTGCAAAGGGTTGTGGCGGTGTGGCGTGTTTCGGGGGAATTATTCATCAATGGGTAGGTTATAAAACTTAGTATTAAATTCTCTGTCAAAATCAATATTTTTCTGATGGGGTTCATGATAAATAAATGGTTTATCATAGGAGATATATGTACTTAGTGGTAATTCATCATAGCTGTACTTGTCAGTCGGCTTAATTTTTTTCTCCGATATATTTTTCCAACACGTCGTATCGTCGTTTTTTCGTGTGTAATGAATCTCTTCCTTAAAATAGACAGGCAATCCGAGTTCAGACAAGGAGATTACGCGATGGAAATTTCTTAGAATATAATCATTTTTCTTGTCATCCAATGCTTTTTTATTCTGATAATCAATCAACCGGGATGATATGTATGATTCGATTTTTTTGATTCTCATTGTTTCTCTATCGATAATGTATCTTCCGGAAATAAGAATTGTTTTATCCGGAATGTAAGTAGATTTCGGTCTAAAGCCAACGATCATGGTAGAGTCGCTTGATTCGACGGGATAAAAAATCGAGTTTTGCGTAAATTCAGGAGCTTTTTTGCTTAGGTACAAGGAGTTGAGATAGGATGAATTGTAGATGTTGCATTTGTAGTTGACACTATCAAAATCGTTATCAAATGAATGCGATATTCCTTTTAATCGGGTATTCATTCTACATCCGTCATTGCGAAGCAGATTTCTTATATTTAGTATGATTGTGGCGTTTGATTCGGCTACAATCATGCTGTCTTTCATAACCACATCTTTATTGTAATGTTCCAAGTAAAAATTAGGCTTTGGCATGCAACTTTTTGTTTCGTCAATAGCTTGCTCAATCACTGTAAAGGCTCTGTTGGAAGTGATTATTATCGGATTAATTTCTATCGGGAGTAGATCCAGCTTTATCGTATGTAGTCTTTTTAGCTCTTTCCCCTGGATAACCACGTTTTTGTACCCCAAACATCTGATACGGTATCTTTCCTGTTCGGCGATATTGGTCAATCGAATTGTGCCATTGTTGTCGGCTTGGGCGATTTCCTTCTTATCATTATCTATAATTACCGCA
>JBKEAS010000124.1:0-2594 GCA_047972635.1 Anaerotignum sp. | reverse complement strand
ATAGAGAAAGTGAGCCTTAACTTAGAAAATTTCAAAATACAATTGGAATTATCTAAAGAAAATATTCAAAATTGTACTGAAAAAACCAGTATTTTGCAAGGTGAGTTGACTGCTTTAGAAGAAAACCTTGAAAAAGACACTACAGCGGAACAGGCAGAAAGAGCAGTAATCACTTTGCGACGACATATAGAAAAGGTGGATTTGGAATTTAAGTCTCTAATTAAGTTATATCAAGCAAAAAAAGACGAAATTCAGATCCTTGAAACACGTCTGGAAGAAGGCAAAACATCAGAAATCCAAAGCGAAAAAAACTTGAAAAATGCAACAGAAGAATGGGAAGCTATGATACAGGAAAAAGCGTTCGATTCAAAAGAAGCGTACTGGTCATTTTTGCCTAAATGTAGAGAAGAATTAGAGAACGCAGAAGAAAAAAATAGAGCATTTTTTACCAAGCTAGGCAAATTAGAAGATATTGTTACGCGTTCTGATGTAGAGATGGGAAGCGAAAAAGTTGATCTTATTTATCTTGCAAAGCAAAAAAATGAAACGACGACTCTTGTTTCTAACCTAGATAAAGCAATTGAGGAACAAAGTGGAGCGATTGCAATAAAAGAAGTTGTATTGGAAAAAGGAATGGTAGAACTATCCTTTCGTAAAAAGATAGAGCAACAATATTTGTCGATTATGGAGCTTTCTAAAACAGCAAATGGTGAAATTTCTGGAAAGGATAAAATCACATTTGAGTCCTTTGTTCAAGCATTTTACTTTGAGCGGATATTACATGCTGCAAATTCGCGTTTTGCGAAGATGACACAAGGACGATTTCAGTTGGTTCGAGCAGAAAATGCGTCTAACAAAAGAAGTCAAAGCGGATTAGAGATGGAAGTTATGGATTATTTTACAGGAAAAAGCCGTTCTGTTAAGTCTCTTTCTGGTGGAGAAGCATTTAAAGCATCGCTTTCGTTTGCTTTGGGTTTATCGGATGCCATTCAAAGTCGTATTGGTGGTGTGCAAATTGATGCAATGTTTATTGACGAAGGGTTCGGTTCTTTGGATGAAAATTCCAGAGATCAGGCCATTGAAGTTTTGCAACAACTTTCTCATGGAAATAGGTTAGTAGGAATTATTTCTCATATTACGGAATTGAAAGAAAGTATTGATAAGAAAATTTTAGTGTCGCATAGTCTTTTAGGAAGTACGGTTGATATTTTATGTTAAATAAAAAAACAACAAACAAATTGCGTTTGTTGTTTTTTTTATTTAGAAGATGTATTGAAATTGGTAAAATTAGTTAAAATTGCAAATAATTCATTTGGAGAAATATCGCAATCACGTTCTAACCAGAGATTTATGGCTTTAGACATACCTGCTTTTACAAAGGCAGTATGGTAGTCATTATAAACTTTGTTTTTACGAGTATCGTGGTTGCTATGAAAAGTTGTATATTTGAAATAGCTAATATTTTTAAGTTTTAAGTATGTTTTATAGAATGATTGGTTCTCTTTTATATAGATCAATAACTTCATTAAGTAATCATCACCATTTTCATTTTGGTGTAAATTTTCAAAATCTAAAAATGCTTTTTCTCCGATTTTATCTACTAAATCATAGATATCTACATAGTTTGAATAAAATGTTGACCGATTGATATTTGCCAAACTACAGATGTCTGATATTGTAATTTCTTTAAAATCTTTATTTTGCATCAATTCAACAAAAGCCTCATAAATTTTTTGTTTAGACGTTTGTCTTAGCTTATTATTTTTTGTATTCATTTTATCTCCGATTTAATATTCCAACATATATCTACAATATGTTGGTTGTTTTTGTTTGATCTAATATTTATACTTGTATTATAACAGGAACTTGCAAAGAAAAAAATGTTTTTGGAGGAAATTATGTCACAAAGCAATGAATTAACAAATGAAAGACGAAAGTATATATTTATTTGTATTATAATAAGCTGTATTGCAAATACGTTCTTAGCAACAGCTTTAACAACGGCCTTGCCGTCAATCATGGAGGACTTAAATGTTTCGGCATCAACCGGACAATGGTTGACAAGTGGTTATTCCCTTGCGATGGGTATTGTTATGCCACTTACTGCATTTTTGATTACAAGATTTTCAAGTAGAAATTTGTATATTTCTGCGATAGGGATTTCTCTAATCGGATTATGTATGGCCAGTGTAGCAAATGGTTTTAATTTGCTGATGCTGGCTAGAATATTTCAGGCGGTTGGTAATGGTATTTTATCTGCTATGGCACAGGTTATATTATTAAGTATTTATCCTCCGGAAAAACGAGGTTCCGTTATGGGGTGGTATGGGCTATCAATAGGGGCTGCACCGGTGATTGCACCAACGCTTGCCGGGGTTATTGTTGATATACTAAATTGGAGAGCGATTTTTCATATCACATTGGTTATTATGTTTGTCACACTTATATTTGCAATAAAAGTGTTTGAAGATGTTTTGGAAACGAGAAAAATTAAATTTGACACGATATCGTTTGTTTTAAGCGGCATTGCGTTTTCTGGTATTACTTTAGGTATTGGAAATATGGGGGCATATGCTTTTACTAGCATCTATGTT
>JBKEAS010000115.1:0-3439 GCA_047972635.1 Anaerotignum sp. | reverse complement strand
TGGATACGCAGGCAAGGGAAATAGTGCAGATTTCCGCCTTTAAAGGTGATGGACTTACGGATATGCTTACGTCAGTTGAGCAGTTATTAAAGAGTTTTCGGAAGTCTTTGGTGGCGTTGGTACCTTACACAGAAGGTGGCTTGATTGGTTGGGTGCACGGGCGTTGTGAAATCATTCGTGAGGAGCACACAGCAGAAGGTGTTTTGCTAGAGGTGTTTGTGGATGAGGAGTCTGCAAATCGTTTGGACAAATATAAGCAATAAATAATAAATAATAAATAATAGAACTCTTGGAATTTATGACGATAGGAATAGGTTTTAAGAGTTTTTTTGTTTTTTTAGAAATCTTAAGAAAATTTTAGAAAATGTTTATAGATTTTAAAATTGACATATGTTATATTTATGAAAAGTTTATTAGAAAATTTTAATCTGAATTTGTAGGGAGGGCCAAGCTTGGGTCGAAATGTGATACGCATTAAGGATGTGAAAAAGGTTTTTCGAATGGGGAACGAGCAAATTCATGCAGTCAATGGCATTGATTTAAAGATCCGTCAGGGCGAAGTTTGTTGTCTGGTTGGAAAATCGGGTTCGGGCAAGTCTACGTTATTAAATTTGATTGCAGGGTTAGAGAAGCCCACATCGGGTGAAATTATATTTAACAAAAAACACATCGAGCGGATGAATGAAGATCAGTTGGCGGATTTTCGGCAAAAATATGTTGGTTTTGTATTTCAATCGTACAACCTGTTATCAACACTAACTGCGATGGAAAATGTGACGTTACCGCTGATTTTTAAAAATGTTCCGCTTAAGGAAAGAAATGAACGGGCGATGGAGATGTTGAAAGCTGTTGGATTAGAGGACAGAGCACATCATAAACCGCATGAGATGAGTGGTGGACAGCAACAAAGGGTTAGTATTGCAAGAGCGTTTATTAATAGCCCGCAGGTGGTGTTTGCGGATGAACCAACGGGAAATTTGGATACGCGTACAACTTACGAAATGATGGATTTGATTACAGGTTTGGCTAGTAAAAACAAGCAGACTTTGGTTATTGTAACCCATGATTTGGAATTATCTGATTATGCAGATCGCATGGTAATGCTTATGGATGGACAGATCGAACGTATTGAAGCGAAACAGCAACTTCAGGGAGGAAATGAAGAATGAGAAACAAAAAATTTCAAATGGCATTATCAGTATTATTTTTATTTTCTATTATATTTGTACAGACAATCGTTGTATTTGCAATAGATGACTATAGTGCTTCTCCGGCAATTGTACTTGGCGGTGAAACTGTTTTTGAAATCGAGGCAGAAGGTAGCAATCAACTTTCATTTCAGATCAAAAACAAGGGGTCCGGAACGGCAGAAAATGTCTATGTTGGGATAGAAAAAAATGCTACGGATCCATTTCGCACCACAATCAAAGGTGGTGGCAATGTGGGAAGTATTGGTTCAAATGGATACAAAAATGTTACCTTAAATGTGGATATGAATGGCGATGTAACAGAAGCCAATTATACTATTAATCTTGAGATTACATATTCGAATGGGAATAGTTCGTCATTTTCAAGTTCGGAAAGCATTTATTTGAAAATGAAGGGGTTTGACAATGAGCCTAGTTTTAACTTAGAAAGTATGAAACTAAGTCCAGAGAGTATGTCCCCTGGAAATAGTGCAAATTTGAGCGGTAAAATTGTCAACAATGGCACAAGGGATATGTTGGATGCCACAATCAGCTTAGAGGGTCTTGCGACAGACAAAATTAGTCTGAGTGGTGGATTTAGCAGTAAGCATTATGCAAAAATTGCTGTGGGAAATGGTGTGAATTTCTCGTTCCCTTTGGTGGCAAGTGCGGATATGGCACCTGGTAACTACCCAGTTTCTATGAAACTGAAATATAAAGATAGCTACGGGAAAGAAATTGAAAAGACACAAGAGTACTATGTAAATGTGGGCGGTGTAGCAGGTCAGAAGGCACAGCTTGTAATAAAAAATATGACAGAACCTAGCGGGACTTATGGTGTGAATAAGAATTTCACCGTTCGTTTTGATTTATACAACAGTGGCAAGGTTGCGGCAAAAGATATTTTGGTTACGGCAGAAGCTTTGGAGAGTGACGCAGTTGTACCAAAATCTGGAAGTGTGAAAACAATTAGCGAGTTGGCACCCGGTGCTACCACAAGCTGTTCGTTTACATTTGCAGCTACGGAAGCATCAGTATCACAAAACTATGCAATTCAATTTACAACGGAATATACTTCTGGCGGAACAGCTGTTACTACATTCAAACAATTTGCAGGGGCAAATGTGTATAATCCGGATGCGGATGAGGAAAATGCGAGTAAGCCGAAGTTGATTATAAGCGATTATGAGTGTGATCCTTTGATTGTTATGGCTGGTGAAGAGTTTGACTTGAATATGGGAATTTTAAATACGCACGCACAAAAAGGCGTTAAGAATGTCAAAATGTTTTTAACATTGGCAGAGGAAACATCTTCTGATACAGAACAATCGGGGAATATTTTTACACCTGTAGATAGTAGTAATACATTTTATTTTGATTCTATTGGTGCAAAGGGAATTGCACAAAAGCAGTTGCGGTTATATGTTGTGCCAGAGGCACAGCCAAAAACATATACACTGACTGTAAATTTTGAGTACGAGGACAGTTCGGGCAAGGAATATACAGCAACAGAATTGTTGGGTATTAATGTCAAGCAGGTTACGGCATTGCAGATCGACGAATTTACAATTCCGGATATGGTAGAGGCATATGACCCAATTACGGTATCTTTTGGATATTACAATACGGGTAAGGTTGCACTAAGCAATGTCATGGTAAAAGTAGAGGGCGATGTTGATTGTCAAAATAAGAGCACATTTGTAGGGAACATGGATATAGGCGGTAGCGAATATTTTGAAACAACATTTACACCTACGACAAGCGGAGAAGTGCCTGTAAGCATTGTGATATCTTATGAAGATGCCATGGGCGAAATAAAAGAAGAACGTAGGGAGTTTATTTTAAATGTAACAGAACCAATGATGCCAGAAGATATGGAAGAAGGCATGGAAGGCGATGTGCCACCTATGGATATGAAAAAAGTGATGATTTCACTTTCTTTATTGGCACTTTTTGGTATGGGTCTGTTTGTATTTATCAGACGTCAAAAACAAGAGATAAAGAATAGTTTTGCTGAAAGTATCGACGCTGATGAAGAAGATGATGAAGATGATGATGAAGATGATGATGACAGAGAGGACTTGTCTGTATGAGTACAAGAGACTTATTGAGTATGGCTCTTCGTAATTTGTTAAAACGAAAACTTCGAACTTTTTTAACTGTTCTTGGTGTAGTGATTGGTACTGCTTCTATTGTTGTTATGGTTTCTATTGGTATTGGTATGAATGAAAGCTTTGCACGTCAGCTAGAAA
>JBKEAS010000108.1:0-7754 GCA_047972635.1 Anaerotignum sp. | reverse complement strand
ATTGTATGGGGGGGAATAACACTCTCATAATGAGTATTGCCTCTTTTAGAAAAAATATGCAAAAGATTTGAAAATTATTTCAATAATAATTATCATTTAGTAAAATATATTGATATAAGATGTTCCATATGATATAATGACAAAAAGAATATAATTTATCGTTTTAGGTTAAAATTTGAATAACAACGAGGAGGAATGAATGATGTTACAGATTAAATCAGATAAATTTCAAAAAGAAGTACTAGAGAGTAAAGTGCCTGTTTTGGTTGATTTTTCCGCTACATGGTGTGGCCCATGCAAGATGATGGGGCCTGTTTTGGAAGAAATTTCTGCTGAATACGAAGGTAAGGTTAAGGTCTTTAAAGTTGATATTGATGAATCTATGGATTTGGCGGAAAAATATCAAATTATGAGTGTACCTAATATGTTGTTTTTCAAAAATGGTAAGGCGGTAGATGGCGTTGTTGGCGCGACACCACAGGCTGTTTTAAAAACAAAAATTGATAGTATGATAGACTAAATGCGATTAAATATCTAGGCGGTTTTATTGTAACACTGCAAATCAATTTGATTTGTAGTGTTTTTTTGTGCAAACAAGGTTGTTTTTGATTGTGGCAGGCATATGCGTTTATTTGGATATACTCTTTTGTTGTTTTGCGGTATAATGGGGAAAACGTAAAAACATGAAATTTTATACTTAGGAGTGATATTAGGATGAAAACAAGAAGTGTAGGTATTATTGGTGTTGGCCATGTAGGGGCACACTGTGCATATAGCCTGGCAGTGCAAGGAATTGTAGACGAATTGGTTTTGGTGGACAAAAACGAGCAAAAAGCAATCAGCGAGTGCCAAGATTTGAAGGATAGCGTGGCTTATTTGCCCCATAGGGTGGAAGTGCGTACTGGTAGCTATAAGGATTTAAAAGATTGCGATGTAGTGGTTGTGAGTGTTGGCGTGATCACACAAAGTGGAAGTCGCTTGGACGAATTACAGATTTCTGTTGATATGGTCAATGGTTTTGTTGGACAAGTTGTGGAAGCTGGGTTTGATGGGATTTTTGTTGTCATTTCCAACCCGTGTGATATTATTACAAGACAGGTGCATAAGCTTTCAGGCTTTGACAAATCCCGTGTGTTTGGTACAGGCACAGGGCTTGATAGTGCAAGGTTGAAATCTGCTTTATCAAGAGAAATAGGAGTTGACCATAAATCTTTGGTTGCTTATACTTTAGGCGAGCATGGCGATTCTCAGATGGCACCTTGGTCGCATGTGAGTGTGAATGGCAAGCCTTTGGCAGAGCTTGCCATGAAAGACAAAAAATATGACATAGACAAAGAGGCATTGTTGAAAGAGGCAATTGGCGGAGGTTGGGTAACTTTTAAGGGCAAAGGTTGCACCGAATATGGCATAGCGAGTACGCTTGCACGGTTTGTTTATGCTATTTTCCATGATGAAAAGGTTGTTATGCCTTGTAGTACCCAGTTGAATGGAGAATATGGACAGCATGATATTTTTACTAGCACACCTTGTGTGATTGGTAAAAATGGGGTAGAGGAAGTTTTTGAATTGGAGCTTACCAAGGAAGAACTTGTAGCTTTCCACCATTCTTGCGATGTCATTCGTACAAACATTGGGTATATTAAATAAATATTGGTGCGAATTAAAAAAAGCTGTATCGACACAAATTGTCGATACAGCTTTTTTGATTTATCTATTTACCATAAGTTTTTTGAGTGCAACATTCAAATCGTCAATGGAAAGACGATACATATCAAAATCTTTATGGATGATATCGTAGGTTTTTGCCCACCAACCACCCCAAGCGGGACGATCGGATGGATTTAACCAAATAATGTGTGGATATTTTTCTTTGAACCGTGTTAGCCATTCGATACCCGTTGTTTGATCTCTGGCACCATAGGCGTAGTAGCTAGGTTCCAGTAATTCAGAGGGTTCCATCTGGGCATCGCCCACAATAATAACCTTGTATTCGCTGCTAAGGTTGTTTAAAAGCCAGTCCGTAGAAACCATGGAACGAGGACGTAAGTCTGGCTCGGTGTATACTTTAGAATAAATACAGTTATGGAAATAAAACACTTGTAAATCCTTAAAGTGGCTGGACTTGCTAACGGCTTGGAATAAGGCACTACAAAGCCTGCTGTAATAGTCCATAGAACCGCCAGTATCAATAAGGAGTAAAAGCTTCACTGTGTTTTTTCTAGGTTTATCGTAAACAACCTTTAGGCTACCTGCATTGTCGCAAGTTGCACGGATGGTTCCGTCAACATCAAATTCGCTTCGTGTTTCTTCTGTACGAGTGGAGAACTGGCGAAGCTTGCGAAATGCCATTTGAAATTGGCGTGTATCCAAGGTATTGTCTTGGCGAAAATCACGGAATTTACGCTCGCTTGCAACATGAAATGCACGGCGTTTGCCGCCTTCACCGCCAACGCGGATCCCACGAGGGCTAAAGCCGCTATTGCCAAAAACGGAAACACCACCGGTACCAACCCAATAGCTTCCGCCATTATGCTCTTCTTTTTGCTCATCAAGACGTTCTAAGAACATTCTTTGAATTTCTGATTGAGATATTTTTTCGTTTTGCATGGCCCGATCCATATCAAACTCATCCCCAGGAAGATCTTGTGGGTTTTCCAACCAATCCAAAAGTTCTTGAGGAAGTTCGTCTGTTGCGAACTCCATGTCTTTAAAAAACTCTAAAAAGGCGCCATCAAATTTATCAAAATCCGTTTCGCTCTTTACGAGGACACCACGACAAAGATAGTAAAAGCCTGTAAAACTAGAGCCATGGAGACCCAAATTCAACGCTTCGATCAAAGAGATCCATTCGTTTAACGAAACGTGCAGACCTCTTGCACGAAGCAAGTAAAAAAATGAAGTAAACATATACACACCTGCTTTTATTTTAAATATCTTTTCATTGTGTCAATATCTTCGTTCTTTTTCAATAATACGCCGACAAAAGGTACTTTTTCTTTGATTTTATCAGGGTCTATGCCGCCAAGGATTAATGCTTGGATCCAGTCGATTACCTCTGATGTGCTAGGTTTTTTCTGAATATTATACAGATCTCTAATCCAATAGAATGTGGTTAAAACTTGTTCTAATAAGTTTTCTTCAATGGAATTGTAGTGTACTTTGATGATTTCTGTCATCTGTTCCTCATTTGGAAATTCGATGTAGTGGAAAATACAACGACGTAGGAACGCATCGGGAAGTTCCTTTTCGGCATTGGATGTGATGATTACGATAGGGCGTTTTTTCGCCTTTACGGTTTCTTTTGTTTCGGGGATATAAAACTCCATTTTGTCAAGCTCCCAAAGCAAATCGTTTGGAAATTCCAAATCAGCCTTGTCGATTTCGTCAATCAAAAGGATTACTTGCTCGTCAGCAGAAAAAGCTTCGCCAAGCTTGCCAAGGTTTACATATTTTTTAATGTCATCAACACCCTCGTTGCCAAACTGGCTGTCATAGAGACGCTGTACAACATCATAAACGTAAAGTCCATCTTGTGCTTTTGTAGTTGATTTAATATTCCAAATAATGAGTTTTTTGCCCAGTGCAGCAGAAATGGCTTCTGCAAGCATTGTTTTGCCTGTACCCGGTTCACCTTTAATGAGTAAAGGTTTTTGCAGTGCGATGGCAATATTAACCGAACGCATTAACTCGTCACTTGCTACATAATTATTACTTCCTTCAAACGTCGTATTCATTTTTATCCGCCTTTCGATTGTATCAAAATTAATTCAAAGCTACTGTTTATACTTTTCTTATTCTATTGGAAAGTATATCCATTTGTCAATAAAAATACCGCTTTCCATACATGAAAAGCGGTATTTTGGATATTTTTAATTATTTTATTTTAATTCGATCCCTGCTAATTTTACCATGTCTAAAATAGAAGCTTTGGATATTTTTTTGCCCTTGTAATCAATAAGATCTTCCATGCTACCTGTGAAAATATCTGCTGGTTCGTATTTTTTGAGGATGATACAATCTTCTTCTACAAAGATTTCTAAAGAATCTTTGATTTCAATTCCCATGTTTCTACGCAATTCAATGGGCAGTACGACTCTACCTAGTTCGTCAACTTTACGAACGATACCTGTTGATTTCATTTGGTTCACCTCTTAAGTTAGTTTTTTCTTTGGCTATTTAACATGTGCTTATAACTATAGAAAAAGTTTAGCATGGTTAATGACAAATTACAACAAAAAAATGGTAGTTAAGATAGGAAATGGAAAATTGTAAGAAAAATGAAAAAATTACAACAACAATCATTGTTTTAATTTACATAACACTAGGAAGAGCGAAACCTAAGTTTTATCCGATTTTGAGTAAAAAATTAAAAAAGTATTTTCAAAAATACAATTGGTATGAATGGATGACGTTCAAACATAGACTAAAAATAATAGGTAGAAACTGGAGGTGTTCGTAATGCTAGATGCAATATGGGGATTTTTTATCATCGGCGGGATAGTAACAGGTGCACTTCTTGGACGTATGGATATGGTTACGGCAGCAGTGCTAAGTGGTGGAAAGAGTGCTGTTGATTTGGCGATTACCATGCTAGGCGTCATTGCCATGTGGTCGGGCATATTAAAAATAGCAGAAAAAGGAGGTATGATTGACCTCTTGGCGGTAAAGTTAACACCTGCTATGGACTTTTTGTTTCCTTCTGTACCCAGACATCATAAAGCAAGGCAATACATAGCGGCAAATTTTGCGGCAAATTTTTTGGGTTTGGGTTGGGCGGCAACGCCTGCGGGATTGATTGCGATGAAAGAGCTACAAAAATTAAACAAGGAAAAAGACTGTGCCACAGGGGCGATGTGTATGTTTCTTACCATCAATATGTCCTCTTTGCAGTTGGTTACGGTAAATATTTTAGCGTACCGAACGGAGTTTGGCTCTGCTGCACCGGCAGAAATAGTAGGGGTGGGGATTGTAGCGACTTTTATTACGACATTTGTAGGTATTGTTTTGGCAAAAATCATGGAGAAAACGGGGCGATAGAATGCAGATATTATTGGTGATTTCAGATTTTATCATTCCGGTTACGGTACTGTTTATTGTTTGCTTTGGGTGCTTGAAACGGGTAAAATTATATGAAACTTTTTTGGAAGGGGCAAAAGAAGGACTGAAAACGGTGGTGGAGATCCTCCCGACTATCATTGGCTTGATTGTTGCGGTAGAGGTATTTCGTGCCGGTGGCCTTTTGGATATTATGACCAATCTTATTCGGCCCTTGGCAGAGCGTGTTGGTTTTCCGGCGGAACTGGCACCGCTTAGCTTGATTAGGTTGGTCTCGTCGTCGGCGGCAACGGGGCTGTTGCTAGATGTTTTTCGTAATTTTGGGCCGGATTCATTTTTAGGCAGGGTTTCGTCGGTTATGATGAGTTGCACAGAAACGGTTTTTTATACCATGAGTCTTTATTTTCTTTCGGTTGGAATAAGGAAAACAAGATATACTTTGCTTTGTGCATTGATTGCTAATTTTGTTGGGGTTATTGCGGCTGTTATTTTGGTACAGATGGTTTTTGGAAAATGAATTTGAAAAATCAGAGAGCTTATTATATAATAGAGAAAACATTGGTGTTTGCAAAATTTGAAATGGGATAAAAAATAGGATTTTGTAGGCTTTGGTTTGTAATAGCCAGCAGTGAAGGTCTAAGTTGCCCTTTGAGAGGAATGGAACAATGAAAAAAGCGATATGGTTGTTGCTTGGCACGGTTTTACTTGGCGTAACGGGCTGTGGCAATGCAGAGGTGGATCAGAGTTTTGGTGTGTCAGCGTCAGAACAAGAGGCGTATATTAATGAGATTGATGCTTTATTAGATGAGTACTATTGGATTTATGATAGTGACAGTGTTGTATTTCGTAGCGGAACAGTTCCGCAAGACACTGCTGAGAGTGCAAGGCTATTCCATGCTTCGCAAGATTTGGGATACCCGCTAAAGTCATCGGCAGGCAGTGAAAGTGTCATTGTAGAGGCGGACTTGTTGCATTATAACGGAGATAGTGCGGGCGAGTTAAACTGTATTTTTATAAACAATCAGCTTTCTGGTGTATATTATATTGGTGGGTATGACCAGGAGGCGTATAGCTTACGAGAGAGAAATCCCTTCTTGGCAAACGGATCGTTTCAGGGCTTTGAAAATTGGAGCGGAATGGCAACTGATACATATCGCAAGTTACGTGGAACTTTGCCTTTAGAGGGTTTTGTTGCAAAGAGCCGTACCGGCATTGTTGCATCAATCCAAAATGGTGCCATAGAAATGTATTGCCTTTCTGGCAATTACCTTAGTAGGATGCTTACCTTAAAGCCGGAAGCGGGTTTAGAGTCGGCGTCGGCAACTTTTGTGGAAAAGGATTGGGAAGATTTAACGGCAGTCCTTTTAACAGGCGTAACAGATACCCATTCAGAGGTGGAAACAATAGAAGAAAGCTTAGAAAAAGTTGTGATCTATAATTCTTCTTTTGGCATTGTTGGAGAAATTCCTTTGGCAGGAGAAGGGCATACTGCTGTAAGTTCTGATGGCGGGAAATTGTTTGTCTTTAGCGACCAAATCATGGAGACTTATGAATTGCAAGAGGGCAATTGGGTAAGTACAAAACATGAGTCGTTACGTCATAAAGTGACACAATGCCAGATTGCGGACTTGGATGGTAATGGTGTGAAAGAATATTTGATGACCGATGGGATGGATTTATATGTGTACCAACACCTAGAAACAACAGGGCTATTAAAACTATGGAGTACCCATTTGGGGGTTGAAAGTTTGTATGGTGCTTTATATAGTGGGGATTTGAATGGCGATGGTGTCAAAGAAATTTATATTTGTGATGCAACAGGCACCGCCATCCGTTATGTTCTGACAGATAGAGGGCTACGTTCTTCAAATGAAGACATTCAATATATGGAAGCCATTTATCCTTGCGATTTTAATGGTGATGGGATTGATGATTATTGGAATGTAACAGAAGAAACAGAAGCAGCAGGAAGAACTGGTAGTCTGTACCTTTCGCAATAACACATTTTTTTAGGAGAAAAATGAAGATGGAAAACTTGGAACAATATATGAAAGAGGCACTTATAGAGGCGAAGAAAGCTTTTGATCTTGGGGAAGTTCCCATTGGTGCGGTCGTGGTGCAAGGAGATAAGGTGATTGCACGTGGACATAATTTACGGAATTTTGCGAAAAATCCCCTTCGCCACGCAGAAATAGATGTGATCAATGAAGCGGCGGGCGTTGTTGGTGATTGGCGGCTGGAAGACTGTACGCTTTTTGTTACGGTTGAACCTTGCCCTATGTGTGCAGGTGCTATCGTGCAGGCACGTATACCAAAGGTGGTTTTTGGAACAAGAAATACAAAGGCTGGATGTGCAGGTTCTATTTTGGATATTTTAAATGAGCCAAGGTTTAACCATCAAGTGGCGGTAGAAGAAGGAATTTTGCAAGAAGAATGTGCCCAAATGATGCGTTTGTTTTTTCGACGTTTTCGCAAAAAGGAGCCTTCGTTGTTGACAGAGGAATAAAAAAAAGGTATACTGAAAAAGCTATTAGAGTGTGGAAGAATGCACATTTTTCGTGCAAGCGTTCTTTCTTTATTACTAGGTTAATATTTCCGTGCTAGCCGGGGAGGTAGCGGTGCCCTGTACTCACAATCCGCTATAGTGAGGGTGATGTCTGTTCTCGGTACAACATTGGATGGTCTGCCTATGGGAAGTG
>JBKEAS010000090.1:0-1897 GCA_047972635.1 Anaerotignum sp. | reverse complement strand
ACGTAAGAGAGGCAGCGATAGAGTTGCTTGTAGAAGGAAGAACACGTTATACGGCAAATTTAGGATTGCCGGCTTTAAGAGAACGTATTGCCCACTACTTAGAAAGACGTTTTCATACGGTTTATAACCCTGCAGATCAAATTATGTGTACCATTGGTGCTTCTGAGGCAATTGACGTTGCATTGCGGACGATATTGGAAGTTGGTGACGAGGTCTTAATCATCGAACCGTGTTATGTTTCTTATAAGCCTTCAGTTATTTTGCAACATGGCGTTCCTGTTGTTGTGACAACAAAGGTGGAAAATGGTTTTAAATTAATGCCAGAAGAATTAGAGGCTGCCATCACACCGAAAACAAAGGCAATTATTTTGCCATATCCCAATAATCCAACCGGAGCTATCATGGGTAAGGCGGATTTGGAAAAGATTGCTCCTATTTTAATTCAACATGACTTGCTGGTTATTTCTGATGAAATTTACGCTGAGTTGACGTATGGAGATGCAGATCATGTTTCCATTGCATCTATTGATGGAATGTATGAAAGAACCGTTGTGTTGAATGGATTTTCGAAATCTTTTGCTATGACAGGGTGGCGCTTGGGGTATGCTGCGGGGCCTAGGGATTTGATTGAGCAGATGAATAAAATTCATGCATATGTGGTGATGAGTGCCCCCGTTATTAGCCAACAGGCTGCCATAGAGGCGTTGCGAGATGATGAAATTTGTGACGAAGATGTGGGAATTATGAGGCAAGCATATGACCAAAGAAGAATGTATCTTCTTGGCGAGTTTGAGCGGCTTGGGTTACCATGTTTTGAACCGAGGGGTGCATTTTATGTATTTCCTTCTATTCAAAAAACAGGGCTTGGTTCGGAGGAATTTTGTAAAAAACTTCTGTTTGAGGGCGGCGTAGCAGTTGTTCCTGGAAATGCTTTTGGCGAAAGTGGAGAAGGGTTTATTCGTATTTCTTATGCCTACAGCATGGAGGAGTTGAAGATTTGCATTGGAAAAATAGAAGCATTTTTACAGCAAAATCAATATTAATATGAAAAATAAAAAAAGGTGTTTTGGTTCTAGTCAAAGCGCCTTTTTTGGTGAGAAGTTTAGGAAGTAAGGCTTGTTTTTATGAAATGTTAAGGCTGGGTGAAATGATTGTAAAGTATGTGTTTTATTTTAGGTGTACGATTGACGAGGGTTTTGAAATATGAGATGATAAATAAAAATACAATGATTGAGAGACTAGATGAATTTGAGGGATAGGACTTTGAATTACGCTGACCAAAGCAGGATATGCTTGTTTATTCATAATATAAACATGAGTAGGGTATACTTTGCCTATAACCAGAGTGATTAAAGGCTTGATATGCCTTTTTGTGTTATTTTTTTGAAAGGAAGAAGGAGGAAACAAAGATGTTTTTAGGTCCAATTGCGTTGCAGATTATTTTGATTTTTTTGAATGCAGTTTTTGCTAGTGCAGAGATCGCTGTAATATCTATGAATGACAATAGGATGAAGCATATGGCGATGGGTGGTGACAAAAGAGCCCAACGCTTGATTGCGTTAACGAAACATCCAGCAAAATTTTTAGCTACAACGCAAGTAGCCATTACACTTGCAGGACTATTGGGGAGTGCGTTTGCAGCTGAAAATTTTGCCGGAGAATTGGCACGAATGTTGCAAAATGGTGGTGTGAATGCATCGGCTCAAGTTTTGCAGTCATTTTCTATATTTGTGATTACTTTTGTTTTGGCATATTTTAACTTGGTTTTTGGGGAGCTAGTGCCGAAGCGAATGGCTATGAAAAATGCCGAAAAACTGGCATTGGGTATGAGTGGAATGTTACGGTTGGTTGCGAAAATATTTGCACCGTTGGTTTGGTTTTTGACGCTATCTACCAA
>JBKEAS010000291.1:0-2159 GCA_047972635.1 Anaerotignum sp. | reverse complement strand
AGAAATTTGATGGTAAGCCTGTTGGGTTAGATACCCTTGCCGCTTCGATTGGAGAAGAATCAGAGACGCTTGAGGATGTGTATGAGCCTTATTTATTGCAATTGGGCTATATTCAACGTACACCTAGAGGGCGAGTTGTGACTGCTGCTGGTTATGCACATTTTGGGATGAAACCCAAAGAAAGCTAAAAGGAGAAAAGAATGAAATTAACAATAGATGAATTGATTGAAAATGTAACAGAGGAGTTACTTTGTTATGAGGAGATGGAACAAGCGGTAAAGCAGTGGGAAAGCGAGTTTCGCAGTTGGGTTGAGAATAACAAAGGGAAAAACAAGGATATTGTGATTGAGCATGGGTCTGTGTTTTTTAAGATAAGCGATGAGGAAGATATATTTGAAATTGCCAATTCCTATATGGACGCTATGGAAGAAGGTAACGTGAAAGATTATTGGACGAAATTTTAGCAATAGAAAATGCATAGCAAAAAAGAGCCTCTTGTCTATTCTAGATGGGAGGTTTTTTTGGTTGTAATGAAAAAAATTCAAATAAATTTTCTACATTAAAAAGGACCAAGGAAGGTTATCCAAAGGTCCAATTTTAAGTGGTGCAACATGAAAGAGAATATGTTTATTTATGTTTTGATTTTGACTCGCAATAAATACAACGGTATATTCTTTTTTCACGGTCTGTTAGTTTAAACGAGTGATTGATTTCTTGTTCCACAGAGGTAATACAACGAGGGTTTTTGCATTTGATTACGTTTGTCAATTTTTCCGGTAACTCAGGGTGGAATTTTTTAACCCTTTGACCATCGTGGATGATATTAATTGTAATGTCTGGATTGATGTAGGCTAGGATGTCAAGATCCAAATCTAGGGAAGCATCGATTTTAATAATATCCTTTTTTCCGACTTTTCCGCTATAAGCATTTTTGATTAAAGCGATGGAGCAATCTAAGGTTTCTAGCTTTAACAAATGATAAATTTCCATTCCTTGCCCAGCTTTGATATGGTCGATCACAATACCATTTTTAATTGCATCTATATTCATATTATTCCACCTCCAAAAGCTTTAAGATTAATGCCATGCGAATGAATTTTCCATAAAGTGCTTGTTTAAAATAGCAAGCACGAGGGTCATCGTCAACTGCTAGGGAAATCTCATTTACACGGGGTAGGGGGTGCATAATGCAAAGGTCTGATTTTGCCGGTGCTAATTTTTTTGGGTCTAATATATAGCTATCTTTCAAACGGATATAATCTGCTTCGTTGAAAAAGCGTTCTTTTTGCACACGGGTCATATAGAGAATATCCAAACTTGGGATAACTTCTTCTAGGCTGGTTGTAACGGTATAGTTGATACCATTTTTATTTAAAACATCATGGACGATATAACTTGGTAGTTTTAACTCTTCAGGAGAGATTAAAACAAAGTGGATATTTTCATAACGAGATAAAGCGTGGATTAAGGAGTGGACGGTTCTCCCAAATTTTAGATCACCACAAAGTCCCACAGTTAAGCCTTCAAAATACCCTTTTTCTTTTTTGATGGTTAGTAAGTCGGTTAAGGTTTGTGTTGGGTGGTTGTGTCCGCCATCACCTGCGTTAATGATGGGGGTAGTGGAACGCATGGATGCCACCATAGGTGCACCTTCTTTTGGATGACGCATAGCAATGATGTCTGCATAGCAACACACGGTACGGATTGTATCAGAAACACTTTCGCCTTTTGAGGCAGAGCTGCTGTCTGAGGCAGAAAATCCCAATACATTGCCACCAAGCTCCATCATTGCGGCTTCAAAGCTTAGCCTTGTGCGGGTAGAAGGTTCGAAAAATAGAGTAGCAAGTTTTTTGTAACGGCATTTATCTTGATATTTAACTGGATTTTCCATAATATCATTTGCGATACAGATTAAGTCATCAATTTCTTCGATGGAAAGATCTACGATATCAATTAAGTTTCTCATTATTCACCAATCCTCCAACCTTCATCGCTAGGGTTATTACGAAAAGCGATTAGTTTTTTGATATCCTCTTGTTTGATATAGCCTTCTTTGGCAGCAACTTCTGTAACAGCATCAAAGTCCGAAAGACTGATGTTTTTTACATTTGCATCAGCTAGTCGATCTAGGCCTTTTTGCATTGCGTAGGTAAAAATAC
>JBKEAS010000257.1:0-1675 GCA_047972635.1 Anaerotignum sp. | reverse complement strand
GCGGATTTCCCCAAAGCTGTCCCTTTTGGCTAAAATAATCAGGGGGTACGCCCGCCACCTGTGTTGGAAAGCCTACTGAATTTAGCTCAAATAATTCTTGGTTTGCCCAAACATCAGCACTGTCATAAGATACAAAAATCGGAACATCTCCAATGATTTCAATTCCATTTTCATTGGCAAATGTTTTTAATCTATTCCATTGCTTAGAAAATGTATATTGCAAAAAATAAATCCATTGTATCTCTTGTTCTAACATTGCCGACCATTCTCGCAATGCCTTGGGTTCTCTTTTTCTTAATTCTTTCGGAAAAGATACCCAACTGGCAGAACGAAAATATCGTTCTCCCATTTCTTTTGAAAGAATATGCTCATTTTCTTCTAAAAACTCCAAAAGGCCTGCTTCCATCTGCGTTCTTTGTTCCAATAAATACGTCTTAATCGCCATAAAAAGTGCATAATCCGAAAGCCAATCTTTATTTTTTTCTAAAAAATCATCAAAAGTGGCATTTGGCAATTGCATACAAAATCTACAAAATGCCTTTTGCAAAAAAGGTATTTTGATCTGCCTTGCTCTTTCGTAATCTGTACGCAAAAAAACAGGCTCTTTCGCCGCTTCCACCTCTTGCCTTGTAAGAAGTCCATCCTCTACCAGCAGGTCCAAACTAATGTAGAGCATCTCACCTGCAAAAGCAGATGTACTCTGATATGGGGAACCACTTCCATCTACAGGACAAAGCGGTAAAATTTGCCATTGTGTTTGCTTGGCAGATTTTAAGGTTTTGATAAAACGGTATGCTTCCTCTCCAAAATCGCCAATACCAAAAGGAGAAGGAATAGACGATAGATGCAAAAGTATTCCGCTTTTTCTGGGCTTAGACATAAGACCTTCTCTTTTTTCAATCATATTCCCATCTCCATTCCACTTTCTTGTGTTTTTTATAGCATCCATACAAAATTATTTCCATTTATGAAAACAAATATTTCATCTATTTCAATCAAAGCAGTAAATTTTATAGTCTTTATCATATTACCGTTCATTTTAACAGTTTTCTGTTTTCCATTCTATCCGCATTTATGCCAAAAAATCCCCATAATTCCAACGAAAAGAAAGGTTTTTTTTCGCTTTCCGACAAACAATAAAAAGGCAAAATGTTATTTTGCACAAGGAGGGTATGAAAATGAAAAAAATCGGATTGCTTGCAATGGTAACAACATTTATGCTGGCTCTTGGTGGTTGTGGTACTTCCGCAAACAACTTAAGTGGTGCAACAGATGATTATGACAATGGTTATACCAATGGCTACAATGACAACAGCTATAATGACGGAACCTATACAAGTAGCGGTGGTGCCGCATACTGGGACGGGTATGGTGTCAACAACGGAAGAAGTATGACAGAAGATGTTGGTAATGGTGTTAAGGATGCTGGCCGAGACATCGCAAACAGCGTCGAGAGTGCATTTGATGGCAACACAGCAAAAGTAGCAAGCTAAATACGCGTTTCGGCATCGAAAGTTTTTTCTTTCGATGCTTACATATTTATAGGAACCATTTGCCATACTAGGAAAAGAAAGGCGGTGTTATGCGTGCAACAACATGGGAAAAAAATCGCAATCGGCATCATCACAGGCTTCGCAAACGGACTTTTTGGTGCAGGCGGCGGAACAATCGTTGT
>JBKEAS010000020.1:0-1943 GCA_047972635.1 Anaerotignum sp. | reverse complement strand
TTTTTAAACTGTACTTTTAGAAAAATATTATGTATAATGAAAAAATAGTGCGTTGTGGCCTATTTTATTTAGGAGGCAAAGAATGGATAAGAAAATTTTAATCGTTGATGATGAAAAAAATATTGTTGAGATTATAGCATTTAACTTAGCTAAAGAGGGTTATCAAATTTTAAAGGCCTTTGATGGTGCAGCGGGTCTAGAACTTGCGATTGCAGAAAACCCTGATTTGATTTTGCTAGATATTATGATGCCAAAAATGGATGGCTATGAGGTTTGTAAAAAAATAAGAGAAAAGAAAAATACGCCAATTATTATGCTGACAGCCCGTGCAGAGGAAGTAGATAAGGTGTTAGGGCTTGAGTTAGGTGCGGATGATTACGTTACAAAGCCATTTGGGGTTAGAGAGCTTATGGCTAGGGTAAAGGCAAATTTACGCCGTCAGGTTGTACCCGAAGAAGTTGCTTTAGAGGACGTGGAAGGGATTAAATTTGGCCGTTTGAGTCTGAATTTAGAGCGTTATGAAGTACGTAAAGATGGTACGACACTTGAACTTACCTTGCGTGAATTTGAGCTTTTGAAGTTTTTGGCACAGCAAAAGGGACAAGTTTTTTCCAGAGAGATATTGCTCGAAAAAGTTTGGGGATATGAATATTTTGGCGATGTCCGTACGGTGGATGTTACGGTTAGGCGATTGCGTGAAAAGCTAGAGGATGACCCTGGTAAGCCAATGCATATTCTAACCAAAAGGGGCGTTGGTTATTATTTTGATTGCTAAGGAAGATGAGGTTGGAACCCTTGAGAAGTATTAAATGGAAGTTAATTGTCATGTATCTTGGGCTTGTGCTGATTGTAATGATTGTCAGCGGTTCTTATATTTTATTGAGTCTTAGAAATATTGAGATTGAAAAGTCTAGAAAACAATTAGAACTGTACGCAGAAAAGATAAACGATCAAGTGATTGAAAACAACGAAGAAGGGCAGTTTCAAGAAACTTTATTAAGAACAGTTACGAACTCTGTAGGTATTCAAGGTAGTATCCTAGATGCAAGCGGTGATACGGTTGCGTCTACTTCAACACTAGAGGCGCCATATCCTGTTTATAATGATCAAGCAATTATCACTGCTATGAATGGCGAGCCTTCTTTTTCTACGGGTAAAAAGAGCACAGATACCTTTGGATTATTAAAGGAATGGATGAGCTATGCTGTTCCAATTACAGGCGAGGATAACGAGGTAAGGTATGTGATTTATACGCGTTTGGATGCGGGAGATATGCGTTCTAGCTTGGACCAAACAACAAGAACAATTACGATTGCGGTGGCAATTTCGCTGTTTTTGGCGGTGATTATGGGTTATGTATTTGCACAAACGCTAACTGGTCCCATTTTGGCACTCACAAAGGGTGCAAAGAAAATGGCAGGTGGAAATTTTGATCAAAGCTTAAAGGTACGAAGCAACGATGAAATTGGGCAGTTGACCAGCAGTTTTAATTACATGGCGTCGGAGCTTACAAAGAATATGTCTGAAATCTCAAAAGAAAAAAATCGGTTGGAAATTTTATTGCATAATATGAGTGATGGCGTAATTTCTTTTAACGTAGAAGGGGAGTTAATGCTTGCCAATTCGACTGCTTCGGAGATGCTTGGTTTAGATCAGGTTGATATGAATTTTTCTGCTTTTATTCGTGCATATGATATCAATGCGTCTGTATATTTTGATTTTGCGGATGAAGTGTCTCAAAAAGCAACTTTTCCTGTAGGGAAACAATTTATCAATGCAAACTTCACACCATATTACAATGCATCTAAGCAGATGGAAGGCCTCGTTGTGGTACTGCAAGACGTTACAGAACAAAAGAAGCTTGACGATATGCGTAAAGAATTTGTTGCAAATGTGTCGCATGAATTAAGGACGCCTTTGACTACGGTAAAAAGCTATACCGA
>JBKEAS010000233.1:0-3980 GCA_047972635.1 Anaerotignum sp. | reverse complement strand
GGCTTGTACCTCAAGCTGTAGACTTTCTATTGTTGTATCAGCCATAATTTATTTTCCCTCCTTTTCTACAAAAAATAAAAAAGTGCATAACTGCTTCGAGGTCTACAACCTCGTGCAATCATGCACCCCTTAATGGTATCGAATATAGTTAAATGCGTTCCCATGATAAATTCTTGTTCCGTTTTTCCAGTTCATCAACAAACTCGTCAATAACAAGGCTATACATCTCTGCGAGCGTGTTTACCAGTTCTTCCTTGTTATCAATCTGTGCAAAGATTTCATCAATAACCTTTCTCTTAGTGAAGCGGTGATTTGCAATAAAAGCCCCGGCGAACATATCGGGTAATACTGTCAATGGCTTTTCCAGCACCTCGGACGCAACAAACCCTCGTCTTTCTAGCTCCTTGACAGAATTTCGGGTAAATTCGAGAATATACTGCTTACCCCCATAGGTGAATTTGATTTTAGATGTCATAATTTCAGTCCTCCTTATTGATAATTTAGATATTTTTCATATACTCATGCCAATACCGTTGAAGTTTCTCACGGTTTCGGTCTGCATAGGCTTTTCGTGAAGCTCGTACCTGTTCCCGGTGTTTCTCGTTATATTTCCGCTGGTATTCAGCACATTGTTCCCTGTGGCGGTAATACTACCTTTGCCACTCATTCTTTTTTAGCTCTCTGTTCCTCCATCATTCGCTGAACCCTCCGTAATCAAACCGCCAGCAATAGCAAAATCTCTCTCAAGTCTGTATAACCGTTCTCGCTTGACCGGGTATGCGTCTTCGCTTGGGTAACAACCAATTCCGTCTCGGCTATCATCGTATGGCTTATCGAACACGAAACGGATAAATTTTTCATCTTCGTCAGATAAATTTTCAATCCAATGTGTAGTAAAACTGTGCCAATACTGCGGTACTTCACCTGTCACAGATGAATTACGTACTGTCATACGAAGAAAATGTTCAACCAGTCGTGTATAAAACTGCATAAATTTAATTTGACCCATGATTATTCCCTCCCTTCTTTGTCTTTATTTTCCAGCATATAGCGTTTGCGAATTTCGTCCGCATTGTAATCATTATCCGATTGATTTGGTACAACCGGGGCAAGCTCTATACGGTCAACATGTTCAAAATGATTTTTCAGCTGAAAAATCGTTTGCACCGGATTGGCTGTGTTGAATAATGACGCATTTGTGAGAATGTCTGCCATTGTATCTTTCACCATGTTTACAAAATTGGTAGTCGGGTGGTCGGGATGTGATAACAACCAGCGATTGAGATTTTGTCGGGAACACCCCATAGCCCCGGATAAGCCCATCACAGACGGAAAACTTGCTGATAAGGAACAGGCTTCAAGGTACATGAAAGCTCTGTCTTGAACCTGTTTGGTGTCTGACAAATCCACCCTCGAAAGATTAAGAGCTTGTTTCAAAGCAGTCGACCTATCTTGAATCGATTGCGTAATCTGCTCTCCCTTGTGTTCGTCAGACATTTCCTTATACAGCTTGCCTTTATAACCGCTTTTTTTCCTGTCGGCAGATATGACCTCTGCCATTGATTCCGCTGTAACTAACTCATTCATTTTCTTTTTCCTCCTCATTTTCTTGTAATGCGATTGCTCGTAACCATAAGTAGCGAACAGTCTTGCCATCAGCCACACCCTTAATTCGTTTACCTTTGGTAGACTGGATTTTTCCGTTCTTTACCCGGTCAACTTCAATCATTTCTTCATTGGCTAAGTGACTGAATAATGCCGCCTGTCCTAATGGGAATGACCTTCCCTGTAAGGAATAAAATTCTTTGACTTTTATAAAAATCGCCTGTGGGTAGAAGTAGTAATAATTACCGTCATAGAATCCCACCTTAGAAGGGTTTGTGTAATCAGATTCATGTCCTAACTTAATTACTCTAATAGTGTTTTGAGCGAGCATTTCCTTAATGGCAGTAACAAACATCTGCTCCGGCTTTTCTGACGTAATTTTCTGATTCTGATTTTCAGACATTTTCTTGAAAATCGACCACGACTGTTCCTGTATCATTTCTGCCTTGTCATTGTTGATAACTTCTGCACTTATCAACCAATCACACATAAAAGTGATACCCATTTGCAAAAATGTAATAGTTTCTGCCAGTCTGTTATGACCACCAGTACGAGCTTTTGGATTGATTGTGTCAAATAACTGTCTTGCTCTCGCTTGCAAACTATCCCAATTACATAGAACATACTGGATAAACTCACCCATGCACTGATTCAAGTGCTTTGCATTGTGCCACATATCGACCATGCTATTTTTACCATCTAACCTAATGTCACCGGGCTTCAAATCAACTGAAATCGAACGAGCAATAGCACTTTCACCAACTTCTGTATATGCTTCCTCCGCTGTGATAATAAGATTACATTTCATCTGATATGACGCTTTCATAGTGGAATCCGCATTTAACCTTGCCCTTGCCGCCTTATCACCCGAACCCCTTAATGCCCCCTGTTCAACATCTGATTGATTTGCTTTTGCTTGAGTTGTTCCTGTTGGGTGTTTATCGTCCAATGACACCAGCACAGAATCCGCAATACCATAAATTCTTTCATTTGCATTTTTTGTACTACTAAAATTAGTAGGTGCTGGTGAATTGTACGAAAATATCCCGAAGAAATTCAGAAACCAATTCGCCATAGATGTTTTTCCGCAACCTGTTGAACCAATGAAATATAAAACAAACCTTGGTTCAAGTAGAATTTCTCGTAACAGTCCATTCAATGATGTCAAAAAAGCAAATGCCACACCAGCGAACATAAGCTCATTGGGAGCTGGAAAATCATCACAAAACATGAATAGCAAAGTTCTGTATCGCTCCGAGCTTTTATCTTCATCGGGAAGAAATCCGTAGTTTGACATTTGCCCCGGTAACATAGCTTGATGGAGTGGAGATTTTCCGTCTTCGGTGATACTATTGATTGCATTTAAAAACACCCTATTTCCGTTAATGGTCTTGTACCCTGTATGCTGATTAACATAAGCTCGCTCTGCCACTTCACATTGTGCTTGAATCATATCAATCTGCAATGCTTTTGAAGCTCGCACCCATGGATAAACTCGACAACCGGGTTCAAAAAATGCGTTTGGATTATTACTCAATGCATCTTTTTGTGATAAATCCACAACCTCGCTCCATTTACCATTGCAGAAGACTGATATTTGTATAATTTGGTTTTTCACCACACCATCATCAATGATTTTTACACATAGTACTTTGGCAAAATGATTAGCAAATATCGTTGTTTCCTCGTAGATTTCACCATCTTTAGTCTTCAATAATTCCCTTCGAGCTGATTTTCCGCTAGGAGTATAGTATACATAATCATCACATACAGTAACGGTTTGTTCCTTTTCTTCCATCATGTCACCGCCTTACAGGTTTACAAGGCTGGTATCAGTCACTTTTTCCAACTCTGCAAGTAATCGAGGTATATTGATGAGGATTTTATTGCCATTTCTGATATGAGGGATTTTTCCAGCCTTGAGGTTTTGCTTGAAGTAATACTCTGACAAGCCTGTTATCTTTACAGCTTCTTTTATAGAACGATAAACAGCTCCCTCATAAGCGATTATGTTATTCTCCATGATTCAAAACCTCCTGTCTCATAATTTCTCTCGCCAGCTTTCTTTCTTTGACGGCTTTTTCCTTACCCGGATTACGTTTTCTCCATTCTCTTTTATATGCGGCATTTTCAGCTCGTATTTGTTCTCTTGCTTTTTCCAACGCTTCCTGTTCTGTCATTACATCGACCTCCTTTTTGACAATAAAAAAGCACATTAACTGAAAACACCCTATAAAGGGTCAATCAGCTAATGTGCTATATGCTCCGTAACAACATAGTCATTAGTAAACTTGTGTGACTGTAAATCAGATAAAACTTATGTATAGATTCCCATAGGGATTTTACACTATACACGAGAACGAATTGCGACCTGT
>JBKEAS010000191.1:0-1813 GCA_047972635.1 Anaerotignum sp. | reverse complement strand
ATAGAGATCTAAAACTTTCCCATATACTTTTAGATTATATGGAAGCAGAAATGATAAAAAGAGGTATCAAAACTGCCTATACCATAGCCCGTGCTGAATCCACTGCCATGAATTGCACATTTGGGAAAAATAATTATACCTATGCCGGCACCTTAGTACAAAACACACAAATCGCAGGTAAATTGGAAGATATGAATTTATGGTTTAAATCCCTCTAATTCAAAAAGCAGAAACCTTTAACGGGCTTCTGCTTTTTTTTATTCTTCCATCAAGCCAACATTTGGCCTATCGGGAAATACAATCATACCAAACCCTTTTAAGGCGGATAATTTAGAAAATAATGTCTCTACGCCTTCTTTTTGTTTTGTCTGAATTTCTTCCTTATACAAAGGAATGAGCGCATAAAAATTTATTTGTGCTCCATCCTTGCTACGCAATATACTAATTTCTTCTTGCAAAGCTCCAAGCATTACCCCACACAATTTTGTGCCTTCATCGTAAGGAACATATGCATCCGAATTTGGAATAACATGACCCCAACCAAGCCATGTCTGATATTCATGCGGAAATCGTGTCAAATACTTTAGTAAATTTACAGGCCACCATAAATGATTATCAACCTGGCCATCTTCAGTCAAAGTAAGCTTCCATTCTGCAGGTAACAAAAGAATTAACTCACTTCTTTCTAAATCTTTATATTCCGGCAACAAGTCAGGCGGAAGTGCCATTGGCAGTGCGCTCATCCCTACGGTATAAACAACGTGAAAATCTTGTTTTGTAGGTGCTTCTAATAAATGAATGTCAACCTGTAACAAATCTGAACTTTGTTCATAAAAAATACGCTCTTGCCTCTCTGGGAATAGGCTTTTCATGTGCTTTTCAATTTCCTTAGCATACGACGTTGTATGCACAGGTCTTTTTTTCGTCCTTACTTGCGGTTCTTTATAGTAATATGCTGGAACATTCTTCTGATTTCCCATCATAAATCTCTCCTTACTTCTTCTGCTTATTCACCAAATAAGGCTCTTGCAAACTCGCTAGCATCAAAGGCTTGCAAATCTTGAATGCTTTCGCCAACACCAACATAACGCACAGGGATTTTCAACTCATTTTTAATTGCTACAACAATACCACCCTTTGCCGTACCATCTAGCTTTGTAAGAATAATACCCGTAATGTCTGCAACTTCTTGAAATACCTTTGCTTGTTGCAACGCATTTTGACCTGTTGTAGCATCCAATACCAAATAAACTTCCTTATGTGCATTCGGATGCTCTCTATCAATCACCTTTGCAATCTTGCGCAATTCTTCCATAAGGTTCTTTTTATTATGCAACCGTCCCGCAGTATCACAAATCAAAAGCTCACAATTCTGATTTCTTGCTGCATGCACTGCATCATACACCACCGATGCAGGATCCGAATTTTCTTCTTGTTTGATAACTTCAATACCAGAACGCTGACCCCAAACCTCCAACTGATCTATCGCAGCAGCACGGAATGTATCTGCTGCTGCCAGTAAAACAGAACGACCCTCTGTTTTGTATTTGCTTGCTAATTTACCAATCGTTGTGGTTTTACCAACACCATTTACACCAATAACCAGTATAACCGATGGGTTTGGCAATATTTCTTTTTCCTGTATACCATCAGACAAGATAGTCGTGATTTCATCTGCAAGCATACCTTTGATTAAAGAAGGATCTGTTGCGTGTTCTCTCTTTACACGTTTACGCAAGTTTTCCACAATCACCATCGTCGTCTGCACACCAATATCAGCCATAATCAGTGCTTCTTCCAACTCTTCAAACAA
>JBKEAS010000158.1:0-1950 GCA_047972635.1 Anaerotignum sp. | reverse complement strand
TCCGCTGGCCACCATTACACGGGTTTACTAGAAACAAACCAAGTACAAGAGATTGATTTTTTTATTTCTCCAGGACTAAATAGCCTTTACTTATCTCTTTGGAAAAATTTTGTCGATACTTTTTCTGTAGAAATTATATTTTCAGACGGCACCTCCTCGGGCATTGTTGCGACAGAGAATTTGGTGAAATCTGTTAGGAAATCGAACTATGTTTTGCATATTTTATATGGTCAACCAACACAATATTCATCATCACAAGAGATTTTTTTTACCGTCAATACCACAAATGGTCCATTGCAAGCGGGCATTAGTAAATTGAGAATTATCGCACATACCATCGTAGACGGTCATTTCGAAATATGGCTTCCTACATTGGAAGAAGTTACGGCTGAAACTTTTTTTTCAATACCAACCGAAGATAACACACTGACAATCCCCTCTACTGCTTTAAAAGTAATACGGGTTGCCGGCTATAACGATCGTGTTGGCAGCATAGCTAGTTTTTCCGGAAAAGGTACAATGTCAAGAGATTATATGCTACCCGATATCGCCGCACCGGCAATTGATATCTTATCTACAAAAACCGGCGGTGGCTATGATACCTATACCGGCACAAGTGTTGCCGCACCCTTTGTCACCGGCTCTGCCGCATTGATGATGGAATGGGGCATTACCAATAATAATGACCTCTTTTTATACGGCGAACGGCTAAGGGCATTTTTACGTTTGGGTGCAAAAAGAAGGAAAGATATTGTGTATCCCAATGTTTCTTTTGGCTATGGCAACCTTTGTTTGGAAAGTACCATTGCTTATCTAAACGAATATAAACTGGGCGGGAATTATTTCTGGCTTCAATTATAAAAAACATCAAAAAAAGCCACAAACGCGTTGTTTGTGGCTTTTTTACATACAAAAAATAAGGTTATACTAACATATCAAATTTATTCCCAAAAATTTCATTTAAAACCTCCATTTTTACCGGCTGTCCCCAATCCCAATTTTTATCAAGCTCTCTAATTTTATTCTCTATTTTATCTGCAACCGCAGTTCTATATTGGCTCATACTCCAAGCGGTTTTTAATTTATCCATCCCTTTTAGCGTGCTAACCGTTGTGTCGCAAAAATCATAAAATTCCTCAATTGTACTCACATCATTTTTAGGTTTGCGTGCGGTTTCTTGAAAACTCTTTTTCACATTTTGAAAAATTTTCTCTTTTACAGCGTCATTTAATGGAACAATTACTTTATGTGCATCTGGATTATTCGTAATATCAATTCCATACCACGATAGTTTATCTTCGTACAGTGGTTCCCCTGTTCCATTGCCCATATTTTCTGCTTGTTCTTTTGTTTTTTGTAATTTCACCGCATTTCTAACAGTCCCCATGGTCATAAAGTCATACTGGGTAGTATCTATCTCTATTAGGGCATTATCATTTTTAGCAGTTGAAAACAAAGACTTGTATTGGTTTACATTTGTTCCATTTGATATTTTCAAATACACCTTGGCATATCTATACTTTCGTATGGTTTCTATATAATAATTTTCGACTTATTTTAAATATAATTAATTTTTTTACAAAAATTGTATCTATTTCTATAATAAATTTTTTTAAAAAATACCATTCTTCTCTATAAATTGCCGATGAAACAAAATAAAAAAAATACCACCCCTATAAAATGGGTGGTATAATTCCCGCCTTTGTTAAATGTGCAATATCCTTTTTGCTTAAATCCGCCTTTTCTAATAAATCCGGTCTTTTTGTTGCAGTACGAATCAATGCCTGTTCTCGTCTCCACTTTGCAATATTGGCATGGTGTCCACTTAACAAAATTGAAGGTACCTCTTTACCCATAAATACGGGTGGTCTAGTGTATTGTGGGTATTCCAAAAGTCCGTCTGCAAAACTTTCATCTTCAAACGAAACTTCTTTGCCAAGAACACCGGGT
>JBKEAS010000007.1:0-14480 GCA_047972635.1 Anaerotignum sp. | reverse complement strand
GCAACTTTTCTCCAAAGACGAGAGCTTTCCAAGACATTTGCCTTGTCAACACAACAAACTTTTTTATTTCTTTGCATGGATACTTCGAAGGCATTTTTTAAAATGCGTTCAATTTCAATTTCACTATATGCTTCTACATCATATGCTTCTTCGCCATACTTCCCGTTGCGATAACCATGTTCGCCAAAGTAAATACCACCTGTCAATTCTCTTACAATCAAAATGTCTAATCCACCGTCTACAATGTCTGCTTTTAAAGGACAAGCATCGGCTAGGGCGTCGTAAATTTTAGCGGGACGAAGGTTGGAGAACAAGCCTAATTTCTCACGTAATCCCAAAAGTGCCTTTTCGGGACGCTGTGCATTTGGTACGTCATCCCATTTTGGCCCACCAACTGCACCTAAGATGACGCTATCTGACTGTTTGCAAATAGCTAGTGTTTCTTCAGGTAAGCATTCACCACAAGTGTCAATTGCACAGCCACCAGCTAGAGCGTATTGAAAGGTAAAGGTGTGTTGAAACTTTTTCCCAATGGCTTCTAGCACAGTTACTGCTTCTTGTGTGACTTCTGGTCCGATGCCATCTCCTGGTATGACTGCAATTTTATATTCTCCCATAATGATTACCTCTTTATCTTTTCTTTTGTTTGTTCAACCAAACCGCCAACCGCCATGATTTCTTTCATAAAAGGAGGGAAAGGCTGGGCTTGGTAGCTACGGTTTTTTGTGTGGTTGGTAATAATGCCACTATCAAAATCTACGCTGATATCGTCATTGTTTTCGATGTCATTTGCTGCTTCGTCGCACTCTAATATTGGTAGGCCGATATTGATTGCATTGCGGTAAAAGATACGTGCGAAAGTGCTTGCAATAACACAGCTAATGTCAGCACACTTGATTGCAAGAGGAGCATGCTCCCTAGAAGAACCACAACCAAAGTTTTTTAAAGCAACAATAATATCACCTTTTTTTGCTTTACTGGTAAAAGAAGGGTCAATGTCAATCATACAGTACTTCGCCAATTCATAGCCATCAGATACATTTAGGTATCTTGCAGGGATGATAACGTCAGTATCTATGTTATCGCCATATTTTAAAACATTTCCTCGTGCTTTCATTGTTGTGTACCTCCAATTTCTCTGGGATCTGCAATTTTTCCTGCAATTGCAGAGGCTGCTGCAACAGCAGGGCTTGCCAAATATACTTCGCTTTCTACATGACCCATACGACCTACAAAGTTTCTGTTTGTGGTAGAAATGCAACGCTCACCTGATGCTAGAATGCCCATGTGCCCACCTAAACATGGACCACAGGTTGGCATGGAAAAGATTGCACCAGCTTCAATAAAGTCTGTTACATATCCGCGACGGACACATTCCAGATATATTTCTTGCGTAGCAGGGATGACAATAGTACGGACGTGGTCTGCCACTTTTTTGCCTCGTAAAATGTCGGCGGCAATTTGCATATCGTCAATTCTTCCGTTTGTGCAAGAACCGATTACCACTTGGTCGATTTTTATTTCGCCAACGCAATCTATAGTTTTCGTGTTATCGGGTAGATGGGGGAAAGCAACAGTCGGCTTTAGTGTTGTAAGGTCTATGGTGATTTCTTCATCATAGCTGGCATCTGCATCGGCTTCTAAAATTTCGAATGTTTTTTTAGAATGCTCTTTCGCATAGGAAATGCAGGCATCATCTATTGGGAAAATTCCGTTTTTTGCTCCCGCTTCGATCGCCATATTAGCGATGGTAAAGCGGTCATCCATGGTTAATTCTTTGATGCCTTCACCCACAAACTCCATAGAACGGTATAGCGCACCATCCACGCCAATCATCCCGATGATATGCAAAATAACATCTTTTCCGCTTACGTGGGGAGGTTTTTTGCCAATGATGTTAAACTTGATGGCAGAGGGGACTTTAAACCAACATTCCCCTGTAGCCATACCAATTGCCATATCTGTTGAGCCAATTCCGGTGGAAAAAGCACCAAGTGCACCATAGGTACACGTGTGGCTATCAGCGCCTATAATCACCTGACTAGGTACAACGATGCCTTGTTCAGGTAAGAGTGCGTGTTCAATGCCTGCCTTACCAACGTCAAAAAAATTTTTAATGTTCATATCCATAGCAAAGGTACGACAACTTTTACATTGTTCTGCAGCCTTAATATCTTTATTTGGTGTGAAGTGGTCTAAAACGATGACCACTTTTTCTTTATCAAAAACTTCGGTTGCGCCAGTTTTTGCAAATTCTTTTAGAGCAACAGCAGTGGTGATATCATTTCCCATTACAATATCCAACTTCGCTTGAATTAGCTGACCCGCAACCACGGACTCTAAACCTGCGTGTTTGGCTAATATCTTTTGTGTCATTGTCATTCCCATATCAATACATCCTTTCAAAATAGATTATATAGAATGTTTTTTGCAAATTATATTTGAAAAAACATCAAGTTTGGGTTAATCCTGTGTGTTTGTTTGAGCAGTAAGCATTTTGTTAATGGTACTAACGACCGCACGTACGGAGGATTTTCCAACACTTGAGGACGTACCTGCACCGAAATAGCGTTTTCCGTCAGCATCTTTTGTTTCAATGTAGGAGATTGCTCTGGAATTTGTGCCATGTTCCATTGAATGTCCGCGGTAGTTTACGATATCAATCGGTATCGAGATAAACGTATTAATTGCATGGCAGAAAGCAGAAACAACGCCGTTGCCTTCCCCTAGAATGAAATGTTTTTCACCGTTGTATTCAATTTCAGCTTCTACAGAGATCACATCACGCTCTGGATCTAAGGTTTCTGTACGATATTGGTTTAATTTAAGAGGGCTACGAATATCAACATATTCTTGATTAAAGATTTCGTATATTTTTTCAGGGTTTAATTCACATTGCATCTGATCTGAAACACGTGTGATAACAGCGCCCACATCCTTTTGGAATGCTTTTGGCAATTGTAAGGAATAATACTGTTCCAAAATAAAGGTAACACCACCTTTGCCTGATTGGCTGTTGATACGAATAATTGGGTCGTAATTTCTTCCCACATCCATGGGGTCAATTGGTAGATATGGTACTTCCCAATGGTCTGGATGTTGTTTCATTTTTTCCATGCCTTTTCTAATTGCATCCTGATGGCTACCGGAGAAGGCAGTGTAGACCAATTGTCCTGCGTAAGGATGGCGAGGGTGCACATACATTTTTGTAGAGGTTTCATAAATTTCAACTACTTCGTCAATATTTGTAAAGTCCAACATAGGGTCAATGCCTTGGGTGAAAAGGTTCATGGCAACGGTCATAATATCTGCGTTTCCTGTGCGTTCACCATTTCCGAATAGAGTACCCTCTACACGGTCGGCACCAGCAAGTATACCCAATTCTGTTGCTGCTACAGCAGTTCCTCTATCGTTGTGGGTATGTAAGCTAACAAGAACATTTTCTCTGTCTTTCAAATTACGACACATATATTCGATCTGGTCAGCATATAGGTTTGGCGTGCTCATTTCCACGGTTGCGGGTAAGTTTATAATTATTTTTTTGTCAGCGGTCGGTTTCCAAACGTCGATTACTGCGTTACAAATTTCAGCGGCAAAGTCCATTTCGGTTCCAGTAAAGCTTTCTGGAGAATATTCAAAACGAAAGTTTGTTTCTGGGAACTGTTTTGCCTGTTCGTCAATTAACTGTGCACCGTAGACTGCTAAGTCTATTGTTTCTTTTTGTGAATAGTTGAAAACAACATCTCTTTGAAGGGTAGAAGTAGAGTTATACAAATGTACAACAGCATTTTTGGCACCTTTTAGCGCTTCAAATGTTTTCTGAATAATGTGCCCTCTGGATTGTGTCAAAACCTGTATTGTTACGTCGTCAGGAATTAAATTGTTGTCAATCAAGGTTCTTGTAAATTCGTACTCTGTTTCTGAGGCTGCAGGAAAACCAATTTCGATTTCTTTGAAACCTACCTTTACAAGAAAATTGAAGAATGCAAGTTTTTGTTCCATTCCCATAGGTGTTTCCAATGCTTGGTTGCCATCTCGAAGGTCAACGCTACACCAATCAGGGGTTTGGGTTATATGGTTGTTTGGCCATGTTCTATCTTGAATTTGAATGGTTTGATAAGCTTTGTATTTTTCGTAATGTTTCATTTTTGTTTCCTCCTTAAGTTAAGTAATGAGTGCTTATATCATTTCAGTATTTAGGGATTTGCTCCGTTTAAGAGTTGATTTTGGTAAGACTTATGAAAATAAAAAAACCTCTCAACCACTTGCAATTATTATTTGCAAAGAGGTGAAAGGTTTATCCTCACACGGTACCACTCTTATTCGTCTATTAAAAGACGCACTATCGGATACAAATATATCCTTTTCCGTGTAACGGCGGAAATTCCGGGATAGCCTACTGACCGAAGTCTTTTCAGTATCCTGCTCCAAGGCGAGTTCTGCTTTTTTCGTACTGTTGCCTCGCACCAAACGGCAACTCTCTGAAAGTGTCAAAAAGCGTACTATTCCTTTTCTTTGCATTTATTTAAATACAATACAGAATGTACTCTATCACAAATAAATTCTATTGTCAACAAGTTTTCAAAGAAAAATTATTAGTTTATATTTTTTAGTTTAAGATAGCATGAAAACATAATAGATATGGTTTCCAAGTGGTTTTATAGAATTTATTGTAATGATTACAATTCGGTTTTTCAGCCATTTAAGTCTTTTATGCCTTTTGAAAGATGATATCGCATTGCCATGGAAGCGCCATCGACATCTTTCATTTCGATAAATTCAGCAATTTTTCTATGATAGGTCATGGCATTGTTAATGGAGCTTGCGTCTGCACCAATCTGTGTTGCAGTAATAAGAGAGTCTTTTACTGCAGAGGCTAGTGAGGGCATTATGAGCTGAATGATATCATTATGTGTGGCGGTGGCAATCGCAATGTGAAAAATTTGGTCTTCTTTTATGATTTCTTCTTTTGCCTGCTTTTCCAATGTGGTCATGCGGTTGGCAGAATTGATAATCGCTTGCAGTTCTTCTTCGGTTCCATTTTCAATTGCAAGACGGATACAAGAAGGTTCTAACATCAATCGAAATTCAAACCAACTATTTATGAGTTTCATTTTATCTTTGAGGTAGGTCAGGGCATAAACGTCTGTTGTGTGATCTTCTGGGGGAGTGACAAATGTACCACTACCACGTTTGATGGTTAATACATTTTTTGCGGCCAAAAGTTTGATTGCTTCTCTTAATGTTGCACGGCTCACACCCAATTGTGCGGAAAGTTCGTGCTCATTTGGTAATTTTTCATTTGGCTTATATAGTTTTTGTAAGAAGATCATATCGCTCAGTTCGTTTGCTACGGTTTGAGAGACAGGTATAAATTCGTTTTTCAAAAAAATCGCCTCCTGATTTTGGTTGAGGTAAGCTGTTTCTATTTTTGATTGTAAGTTTGTTATTTTATAATATTATAAATTTTCAGAAACATTTTACAAGAACATCGTTGGAAATTTTTATTATTTTTGCATTTATTGATACGTGATATGTAAAGCAGATAATGAAAGTTGTATGACCGATTATAACACATTTTTTTAAAAAGATGTGAAAAAGTTTAAAATAAATAAAAATTTGCAAATTTTTATTGACAATTACCAAAAAAAGCATATAATTTTCGTATTAAGAAAAAAGATGTCTGACTAATTTTTGCAACTGATCTATGTTATTTTGGATTGAAATGATTTTATTTTTTTATTTATAGAGGAGGATGAAGTATGAGAAGTGATGCAATGAAAACAGGGCCGACGAAGTTACCCCACAGATCTTTATTTAAAGCACTTGGATTGACAGATGAAGAAATCAAAAGACCAATGATCGGTGTGGTCTGTGCTAAAAATGAGATTATCCCGGGACATTCCCATTTGGATAAAATTGCGGAAGCAGTACAAGCAGGCATTCGTATGGCGGGCGGGACACCTTTTGTTTTTCCTACAATTGGTGTTTGTGATGGTATTGCTATGGGACATAGCGGGATGAAATATTCTCTAATCAGTAGAGAACATATCGTTGATTCTATAGAAATTATGGCGATGGCACATCCTTTTGACGCTTTGGTTTTTATTCCTAACTGTGACAAAATTGTGCCGGGTATGATTATGGCATCTTTGCGGTTGAATATTCCAAGTATTTTTGTTAGTGGTGGGCCAATGTTACCCGGTAAAACAATGGATGGCAAAAAGATTACACTCTCTAATGCATTTGAGGTGGTTGGTGCCGCTGGAAAAGAAGGTATAACAGAAGAATATCTGAAAGATATAGAAGATAATGCCTGTCCTGGTTGCGGTTCATGTGCCGGTATGTTTACGGCAAACTCTATGAATTGCATGACAGAAGTTATTGGGTTGGGTTTACCTGGAAACGGTACTATTCCTGCAATTAGTGCAGCACGTATTCGTCTTGCAAAAGAAGCTGGCATGAAAATCATGGAGCTTTTGGATAAAAACATATGTCCTAGAGATATTGTAACAGAAAAATCACTAAAGAATGCACTTCATGCAGATATGGCTTTGGGTTGTTCAACAAATACAATTTTGCACCTGCCTGCAATTGCCCATGCAGCAGAAATCAAGGTTGACTTTGAAGAAATCAATAGAATAAGCAAAGAAACACCTCATCTTGTTAAATTGAGCCCGGCAGGGGTTGATTGCTTGGTCGATTTGAATGATGCTGGCGGCATTGGTGCAGTTTTGAAAGAATTGGCAAATAATGGTTTGTTTGATACAGATTTGATTACTTGCACAGGTAAAACAGTTGGTGAAAATATTGCAAATGCAAGAATTTTAGACTCAAATGTAATTCGCTCAAAAGAAACGGCATATTCTGCTGACGGTGGTTTGGCAATTTTATGGGGAAATATTGGACCCGACGGTGCAGTTGTCAAAAAAGGTGCTGTATTGCCAGAAATGTTGGTGCATGAAGGTCCGGCAAAGGTATTCAATAGCGAAGAAGAATCCATAGAGGCAATTTTGACTGATAAGGTTGTTGCAGGCGATGTTGTGGTTATTCGTTACGAAGGACCCAAGGGTGGCCCTGGTATGAGAGAAATGTTGGCACCAACAGCAACTTTGGCAGGAAAAGGTTTGGATAATCGTGTTGCTTTGATTACGGATGGTAGATTTTCCGGTGCATCTAAGGGTGCTTCCATTGGACATATATCCCCGGAGGCAGCTGCAGGTGGTGTCATTGGTATTATCCAAGATGGTGACATCATTCGTATAGATATTCCAAATAACAAGTTGGAATTAATGGTTGACAAAGCTGAGATTGAAAAAAGATTTACAACATTTGTACCAATGCTAAAAGAAGTTCCAAATGGTTATTTGAAAAGATATAGAGATTTGGTAACCAGTGCAAATACAGGTGCTGTATTTAAGTAAGAAATTAAATTTTGATTTAAGTAATACCATCTGTTTTGAGTGTATTGTTAGGAGAAAAACAGATAGGAGAACAATAATAAAAAGTGTAGAATGAGGAAGGGGTAATGAATGATGAAACGATTTTTATCTATGGTTGCTATGGTAACCGCACTTACAGTAGGATTGACGGCTTGTGGAGGGGACACAACGGCACAGCCTGATACAAGTGCTGACGCAGGATCGACAGAACCTGTTGTAATTAAACTTGGAACGACAGTAAACGAGCAGGATAGTTTTCAAATTGCCGCAGTTAAATTTCAAGAGTTGGTAAACGAAAAAACAAATGGGGCATATGTAATCGAAATTTATCCAAACGGTTCTTTGGGTGATGAAAGAACCATGCTTGAGAGTATGCAGATGGGTACTTTGGACATGGGAATTGTAACCAGTGGCCCTTTTGTAAACTTTATCCCTGAAATGGGTGTGTTGGATATGCCATTTTTGTTCCCTGATAATGAATCAGCTTACAAAGTTTTAGATGGTGAAGTGGGTCAATCTTTGTTAGACAAGTTTGAAGGTGCGAACTTAAAAGGCTTGGCATACGCCGAAAGAGGTTTTAGAAATTTAACCAATAACAGCAAACCTGTTACTACTGCTGCGGATGTGGAAGGCTTAAAAGTTCGAGTAATGGAAAATGAAGTATATATTTCAACCTTTGAGTCTTTGGGCGTAAATGCTGTTCCTATGGCTTGGTCTGAAGCACTTACAGCATTACAACAGCATACCATTGACGGACAAGAAAATCCCGTAAATGTTATTCATTCTTTCAAATTGTGGGAGTCACAGAAATATTTGACCATGACTCGTCATGCATACGCTTCTGCAGTTATCACAATGAGCTTACAAAAATTTAATGCTTTGCCTGAAGATGTGCAGGTGGCATTTAAAGAAGCAGCACAAGAAGCAGCAGAATATGAACGCCAATGGGTTGCAGATAATGAAGAAAGCCAGTTGAACGATATCAAGGCAAATGGTGTTGAAGTAGTGGAAGAACCTGATATGGAATCTTTTAAAGCAGCAGTTGAACCAACTTATGAAAAATATGGCGAACAGTACAAAGATTTGATTGCTCAGATTGAAGGAGCACTTAGCGAATAATGTTTTAGAAGAGGAGGGCTACTTATGTCGGTTGTAGCAGTAACAAAAAAGATAAGTGATAACGTGAATAAAGCTTCCTTAGCCATTTGTGTAGCCCTTCTGGGCACAATGGTAATGGTTACATTTATGCAGATTGTTTGTCGTGTGTTTTTTTCAGCACTTTCTTGGAGCGAGGAATTAGCACGATATCTTCTGATTTGGGCATCCATGCTTGGGGCCGGTTGTGTGTATAAGTCGGGTAGTAATATTGCTATTTTGGTTGTTCAAGATTTATTGCCAGAAACGTACAAAAAAATGGCAAAAGTTTTGGTTCAAGTTCTTTGTGGTATCTTTTTTGCCCTTGCAATTTATCACGGCATTCGCTTTATGGGATTGATGGGAACGCAAAAATCGGCTGCATTGCATATTCCCATGAAATATATGTACTTATCTGTTCCGTTGGGATGTAGTATTATGCTTATTCATGCAATAGATGCTATTTTTAGTGAGATTTTTGGGAAGGAGGAGAGTGAACAATGACACTTGTGTTATTTGGTGTATTTTTCATATGCTTAGTCATTGGCGTTCCGGTTGCTTTTTCGATTGGTCTTGCTGCTGTTGCGGTTTTGTTCGTTGGTGATGTAGATAGACTTATCATTGTGCAGAGAATGTTTGCAGCTTCGGACTCCTTTTCATTGATTGCCATTCCGTTTTTTATTTTTGCAGGTGATCTATTGGCAAGTGGTGCAATTAGCAAGCGTTTGGTTGCTTTTGCAGAATCTTTGGTTGGTGGTATTCGTGGTGGACTTTCTATTGTTTCGGTTGTTGCGGGGATGTTTTTTGCTGCAATTTCCGGTTCCGGTGCGGCTACCACAGCAGCAGTAGGTGCAACGCTTATTCCTGAACTTGAAGAAAGGGGATATGATGGGGCATCCTCAGCAGCACTCATTGCTTCTGCTGGAACCATTGGCGTTGTTATTCCACCTTCGGTACCGATGGTTTTATATGCTGTCGTTGCCGAAGAAAGCGTTACAAGGCTATTTCAGAATGGTTTCTTACCTGGAATTTTGATGGGAGTTATGTTGGTTATTATTTCCTTATGGCAGGCATATAAGTTTGACTATCCAAAAGGAACCCCATTTTCTCTTAGAAATGTATGGGAAACATTAAAGAGATCTGTTTGGGGATTACTAATGCCTTTGATTATTTTGGGCGGTATTTTTTCTGGATATTTTACACCATCAGAAGCAGCGGTTATTGCCGTGGTGTATGCTTTGATTGTTTCTGCTTTCGTTTACAAGGATTTAACATGGAAATCATTATATAAGATTATGGTTGGAAGTATAAAAACTTCAGCAATTATTATGATTATTATTGCTTGTAGTGGCGTTTTTGGTTGGGTGTTAGCGAACTGGAAAATCCCCGAAACCATTGCTACTGCCGTATTATCGGTTTCTAGTAATAAACTTGTTATTATGTTTTTGGTTTCTGTTATTGTATTGATTGCAGGGGTGTTTATGGAAACTGCTTCGGCAGTCATCATCTTAACACCAGTATTTTTACCTTTGATGAAAGCATTAGAAGTGGATTTAATTCATTTTGGTATTCTTTTTACCGTAGGTATTGCCATTGGTATGATTACACCTCCGGTGGCGATCAATCTATTTGTGGCATCTAGTATTACGGGTATGCCGATAGAGAAAATTTCTAAAGCGGTTATTCCGTATTTAATCGGTTTGATTACTATTTTCTTTTTGATTGTATACATTCCGATTTTCTTCCCAGGGGTCATTTTTTAACGAAAGAGTTGTTTTATAGAAGATAGAAAAAAGAACGCTGTATTGGTCATGTCAATATGGCGTTCTTTTTTTGTTTTGATTATTTAAAATAGATTAGCCCAATTCAATTCTAATACCATCATAAATTGCCTGTGCAAATTCAAATTGGTTGTTGAGGAGTTCTTGAGAGTCCTCATAGTTTGTGATATATGCAAGTTCAATTAAAAGGGAAGGCATTGGTGTTCGCCTAAGCACATACAATCGACTATTTGTTCGAACGCCATTATCCTTTGTGCCAACTTCGGCAACAATTTGATTGAGTATGGATTGAGCCAAGGGGAAGGATTTTGAAAGTTCGCTGTAAATATAGACTTCGGATCCGTTATATTCGGGGTTTTCGGAAGCGTTACAATGAATGCTCATAAAGTAATCAGCACCCCAAGCATTAGCTTCGGCGACTCTGGCAGCGAGGCTAGTGGAGCTATTGTAGCCAAGTACGGTGTCAATGGTAGGGCGAGACATTTTTGCCTCATATCCAGGTGTGTTATTTAAAAGATCAGCTAAATATTTGCCTACTTGGTAGGTAATGTCCTGCTCTACCATTCCGAACCCTTCAGCACCACCATTTACGCCGCCGCGGCTATGTCCTTGGTCCACATATATTTTGATTGCCATGAAAAGCACCACCTAAATTGTTAATATAGTGATAGTATATTGTTTAAAGGTAGGATAGTGAATGGAAAATAAAAGTTTGCTTGCAAAACGTCGGTTATTATATAAAAAGCGTATTGATTGGTCAACACGCTTTTTATAGGAAAAATATTTAGTTAGTGCTTTCCAGAGCTTCCGCTGCATTGTATGAGCTACGCACAAAGGGTGCGGAAGCAACAAAGTCAAAGCCTTTTTCTTTTGCAACCTCACCATAATGGTCAAACTGTTCTGGTGTTATGTATTCTTGGATGGGGTAGTGGGCAGAAGATGGAGCAAGGTATTGACCAATGGTCAAAAATTCACAGCCAACTGCACGTAAATCGTCCATTACTTGATAAACTTGCTCTGTATTCTCACCAAGGCCAAGCATAATGCCCGTTTTTGAATGAATATGCGGAGCGAGCTCTTTGATTGCTTTTAGGACATCCAAAGATCTTTCGTAGATTGCCTGTGGACGGACTTGTTCGTACAATGCTTTTACTGTTTCCATGTTGTGGCTAATCACCTCGGGGTTTGCGTCGGTTACAAGCTTTAGAGCATTTTTGTTTCCGAGTAAGTCGGGGATTAATACCTCAATGGCTGTGTTGGGGTTTAATTCATGTATGGCACGGATGGTCGCTGCAAAATGTGCCGCTCCACCATCTGGCAAGTCGTCTCTGGTTACAGAAGTTACTACAACATATTTTAGCTCTAGTCTAGACACAGCTTCAGCAATTCGCATTGGTTCGTTGGCATCAATGTTTTGTGGGTCGCTATTGGTTACATTGCAAAAACGGCAGTTTCGGGTGCAGTTGACCCCTAAAATCATAAAGGTAGCTGTTTTTTTTGAAAAGCAATCAACAAAGTTAGGGCACATTGCCTGGTCGCAGATTGTGTTTAAATTCAGTGTGCTTAGCATCTCACGTACATATTTTAAATTTGGATCTTCTTTATAGGTTCTTTTTAACCATTCGGGTTTTGGTAGCATATTAAATTCCTCCATTTGTGTGCTTCAAAAAGCACAATTTCAAATATTACTTAGCAATTAAGAAAACAAAACCGATACAAACTCATCAGCAGTAATTCCGCCAAAATAGGGGTATAGATTAATGCCATTGAGGTATTTTGTCAGGTTTTCTTTATTAAAAGCTTTGTTTGTAAGAAGATTTTCTAAATCTTCAATGGGTTTTATAGAAAGGAAATCTCCTCGAATGGAACAAGAAGCAATGTTACCATCTTGAACTTCCAGATAAGCTTCGATTTTACCTAAAGGAAAGCGTTTTTCATTTTGATGTGTGAAACTGGTAGTGGTGCGATATGTCCAAAGTGGATTTGCATATTTTTCTTTGCGTATTTCTTCGATCTGTGCGTGGTCATCTTCGTTTAATTCATATGGTTGCATAGGAATGATTTCTTGTAGTGCTTGAATAAAACGAGATTTAAACGTATCGGTTGAAAGTTTTTCTGGAAGGTGGTCACAAATGTTTGTAACACGACTGCGTACAGAAGAAATGCCTTTTTGTTTTATTTTAGACTCATCAACAGTTAATATTTTTTCTAAAACAGAAAGGTCTGCATCAAATAAAAGTGAGCAATGGCTACAAAGAAGGTTTTTACTTAGACGTTGTGCTAAGCCGGATATTTTTTTGCCCTCTAAAAGCATATCGTTGCGACCTTTGATTTCGGATTGGATGCCCATTTTTTGTAAGGCGGTAATTATTGGTTTTAATAGATAGGTTTGTCCTATTTCTTTTGCGTCGTCTTGGGCAGTAAAAGGAACGATTATGGTACAGAGCAAGGTTCCTTTATCAGTATAAATGGTTCCACCACCGCTAGAACGGCGTACGATTTGTACCTTATGTTCTTTTGCAAGGTCAAAATCAATTTCATCTTGAGCAATTTGGTTGCTACCCAACATGGCACAGTTATCTGTTTGCCATATGATGAAAACAGGTTCACTTTTTGCTAAGGAAGCCATGAAGTATTCTTCGGAAGCAAAATGGAACGCAGCATCTGTAGATTTTGGCTGAATAAAAATCATATTCATCCTCCTTATCATTTGTAAAATATACTATTCAGTATACTAGATATGCCCGTTATTGGCAAGGAGTGAAGGATAGAACGGTGCTGATTGCAAGATTTTAAATTTAATTTTTTTGAATAGATGATTTGAAAAAGTTGGTTGATTTTTAGTTGTGTCTTAGAAAAACTTCCGTTATACTAAAAAATAAGAGGTGAGTCATGTGACAGCTTTAATGAGAATACAAACCTTTATACAAGCCTATGTTCAAGCAATTTCGTCTATTTTGGAGGCTGACGTGACGGTGGTAGATAACGAATTAATTCGTGTGGCAGGAACAGGAAATTATGCAGTGGAGATTGGCAATACCATTTCTCATGCAAATTTTATTAGAGGGATTTTAAAAAGTGGAGCAAGTAGTATCATTATAAATGTAGCGGAGGATGAAACTTGCAGTGGTTGTGAGAAGCGGGCATATTGTAAGGAATTGGCAAATTTGGCATATCCGATTTTTAAAGATGGATTGGTAGTAGGCGTGATTTCTATTATTGCGTTTGAAGAAAAACAACGGGAAAATCTTTTAAAAAATCGTGATCAGTTAGAAGAATTTTTGAAATATATGACAGTGCTTTTGGAGAGCAAACTCTATACTTCGGAAGCAAAAGACCGATTAGAGCAACAGCTACAAGTGGTTCATGAAGATAATAAAGGATGGTCTTTTGTAGGGAAAAGTAACAAGATGCAAGAAGCGATTGTCATCGGGCAGAAGGTAGCAAAGTCTGATTCTACTGTTTTTTTGCGTGGAGAAAGTGGTACAGGCAAAGAAATTATGGCGAAGATGATCCATGATTTTAGCAATAGGCGAGACAAACTGATGATTTCCATTAATTGCGCAGCAATTCCTGAAAATTTAGTGGAAAGTGAGCTTTTTGGTTATGAGGAGGGAGCATTTACCGGAGCAAAGAAAAAAGGGTCTATCGGTAAGTTTGAATTGGCAGATAAAAGCACCATTTTTCTAGATGAAATTGGAGATATGCCCTTGCATATACAGACAAAGTTGCTTCGTGTTTTACAGGAAAACAAACTGGAGAGACTAGGTGGACAAAGACCGATCCCTATTGATATTCGTGTTCTCTGTGCTACAAATAAAGATATTGAACAGATGGTTTTGGATGGGACATTTCGTGAAGATTTGTATTACCGGTTGAATATTATTCCGCTAGAGCTGCCTCCTTTGCGTAAACGAAAAGAGGATATTCCCATGTTGACTGATTATTATATTGCATATTACAATCAAAAACTAGGTAAGTCTATCCAAAGAGTAAAGACAGAGGTCATGCAGACATTAGTCAATTATAATTGGCCTGGAAATGTACGGGAATTAAAAAATATTGTGGAGTATCTTTCTAATATCGTTGAAGGGGAAGAAGTTCAGCTTTCGGACTTGCCTGA
>JBKEAS010000004.1:0-1795 GCA_047972635.1 Anaerotignum sp. | reverse complement strand
GGCAAATCATGCCTGACATATTTACCAATTCAATCGCTCCACGCAAAACAATTGGTTCGCTATATCCAAAACCAGCCTTTTTATCCTTCAAAGGTACGGGATTAAAAAATTGTGCACCATCAAGACTTCCAATTCCACTTAGAATAACGCCGTCTTTAATGCCATAATCTTTACAAATTTTTTCCAGCCCCAAAAGCACATCTTCTCCAGGACTCATTCTTGCGGCAACAATTCTTTTGATATTACCTTGTGCAGCTGTAATCATAATTTAAACTCCTCTCAATCTTAAGCTTTTAATAAACACCTATTTATCTATACCAATTTTATACTTCAATCTTATCTTTTTAAAATCCCTCTGTAACATAGATTAACATGAAGTCAGTCCAACTACAAAGGGATTTTCCCAAGGAACAAAAAGCTCCCTTTTTCATCTTTTATTTTACCTCAATACCCATATCTTCCTCAAACATTTTCACAAGGGCACATTGGTCTTCATGAATTAATCCTGCATCTTCCATTCTATTCATATAATCCAAAACAAGATCAGACATAGGTATCTTAACCCCCATATCCTCTGCCAATTGAATTGCATTTTTCATATCCTTTTGATGCACTGCAATCCTTGCACTAGCTGAAAAATCCCTACTGATGATTTTAGGCACTTTTATATCCATAACAGCATTTTGAGCAAAACCATCTTTGATGGCGTGGAATAATACCTCAGGGTCCAAACCTGCTTTTACTGCAAAAGAATATGCTTCAGAAATGGCAATCAAATTGCATCCAACAATCATATTGTTTGCCAACTTTGCCACATCTCCGCAGCCTGTAGACCCCATATAAGTCACTCTAGCCCCAACGCAAGCAATCAGTTCTTCCACTTTGTCAAAAACCTCTTTGTCTCCACCACACATAACAACCAGTGTGCCTGCAATTGCACCTGTTTCTCCACCACTAACTGGTGAGTCAATCAAAGACATCCCGCAGGCTACGACCTTAGGGTATAATTTTCTGATTACGCCAGGGGAAGTCGAACTAAAATCAACAATAACCGTGCCCTTTTTACCATACACCATAATATCTTCTACTGTGCTTTCAACAAATTCATTTTTGGGCAAACACAAGAAAATCACTTCGCAATTTTCATAAACTTCTTTTACATCTGCTGTTGCAATTCCGCCAATCTCGGCAAATTTTGTCCGTGAAGCTTCCGCCACATCAAAACCAATAACGGAACAACCACTTCTTTTTACAATATTTGTTGCCATAGGAATACCCATGATGCCCATTCCAATAAATCCAACTTTTTGCATAAAGTTTCCTCCTGATTATTTATTCGGAATATGAATGGCTCTCTTTTCTGCTGCCAATGCAGCTTCTCTTACTGCTTCTGTTACAGTAGGGTGTGCATGAATTGTGGCAAAAATATCTTCAACTGTCGCTTCCATTCCAATTGCCAAAGCACACTCACCGATAAGGTCTGTGGCTCTAGGTCCAAGAATATGAACACCCAACACTTCTTTATACTCTTTCCCAATGATAAATTTGACCATACCAACGCCACCGTTCATAATCAAAGACTTACCATTAGCCATCAGAGGGAATTTACCTACTTGGAAATCAATTCCCATTTCTTTTGCTTTTTCTTCTGTCAAGCCAACACCCGCAAATTCGGGGTCAGTATAAACACAAGATGGATTTGTCGTTCCATCATAAAGTACGTCGTGACCCAATGCATTTTCAGCTGCGATTTCGCCCTGTGCAGATGCAACATGAGCAAGCATCACTTTACCCA
>JBKEAS010000113.1:0-5019 GCA_047972635.1 Anaerotignum sp. | reverse complement strand
ATCATAAAAATCTAGGAGGCATTTGATCATGGAGTTAGGTTTTATTGAAATTATAAAAATTATATTTTTAGGTATCATAGAAGGTATCACAGAATGGTTGCCTATCAGCAGTACCGGTCATATGTTATTGGTGGATGAATTTATCCAATTGAATATGAGTGAGGCATTTAAGGATATTTTCTTTGTAGTCATTCAATTGGGTGCAATTTTAGCGGTAATTTTATTGTTCTGGAAAAAAATGTTTCCTTTTCAATTTAAAAACAAAAGAAAATCTGTCATTCGAAAAGACATTTTTTCTTTATGGTTTAAAGTTGCTTTTGCATGTATCCCTTCTGCAGTAATCGGAATTTTTATTGACGATTTCTTGGAAGCTCATTTGCAAACACCAATTGTCATTGCCATTATGTTGATTTTTTATGGTATCCTCTTTATCATCGTTGAAAATTGGAACAAACATCGTACACCAACAACGCATTCGTTGGCACACATCACATATAAAACAGCCTTTATCATAGGACTTTTTCAAGTGCTCTCCCTCATTCCGGGTACCTCTCGCTCTGGTGCCACCATTATCGGTGCATTATTGATTGGTGTGTCCCGCGTGGCGGCGGCTGAGTTTACATTCTATCTTGCCGTTCCTACCATGATTGGGGCAAGCCTTCTTAAACTCTTAAAATTTGGTTTTGTCTTTACAAGTGCCGAATTATTTACACTTCTCCTTGGTATGGTTGTGGCATTTATCGTATCTATCATTGTCATTAAATTTTTAATGAGCTACATCAAAAAACATGATTTCAAGGTTTTTGGTTGGTACCGTATCGTACTTGGAATAATCGTTTTACTTTACTTTGGTATACTTGCATAACATACGAAATAAAAAACATTTCGCCTTCTTTACTGGTGAAATGTTTTTTTATTTTGACAAATACAGTATTATTTTTCCTGACCCATCTAAAATTGTCCTTACTTTAAAATATGGAATGATAAAAAGTATCCCTCATATACTGTAATGGATATGACAAAGCAGAACGAATAACCTAAATCCATATTGAATATTTTCATTTTAAAACAACAAATACATGAACTCCATTATATGAAATGAGGGAAAGCGTATGATTAAAAAAAACAATCTTATAGCAAAGAATCATCCATATGAATTACCTCACAACGAAATAGACAATGCTGTGCTACTGGCTCATTTCATAGGCTCCTCTCAAAAAAAAGTAGAACTCATTGCAAAATTCAATGGAGATATTACACATATCCTGCAAGAACTTAATGCAAGTGCAGAAATAATATACCGAAGCTATGCAATCATTACGATAGAAGCATACAAAGTAGGAAAATTAAATTCTTACACACAGATTGAACAATTAGAATTTTCAAAAAAATTATATCTAACAGAAACAAAAAATCTGACATCCTCTTGCATCACTGCCGTACAGCGGAGCGATTCTTTTGGCTTAAGTGGTAAAAATGTCATCGTTGCAATCATTGATTCAGGCATAGATTATATGCACCCAGATTTTAGAAATGATGATGGAAGCAGTAGAATTCAATTTATTTGGGATCAAACACAAGAAGGCACACCTCCTTTGGGTTTTTCAAGTGGTTCTGAATATGATCATGCACAAATCAACAACGCCATTCAAAGCCCAGATCCCTACGCGACAGTTCCAAGCATGGATACCAACGGTCATGGAACAGCGGTTGCCGGCATCGCTGCCGGAAATGGAAGATCAAGTTTAGGCAAAAATTTAGGTGTTGCGCCCAATGCAGATATCATTGTGGTAAAAGTCGGCTATAAAGGCTATGAATCTTTTGCACGTTCAACTGAGCTCATGCGAGCATTAAAATATGTTATAGAAAAAGCAAACATACTCTTAAAACCCGTTAGTATCAATATGAGTTTTGGTATGAATAACGGTTCGCACAAAGGTGATTCGCTTTTTGAAACATTCATTTCAGAAATTTCTGCAAAATGGAAAACTTCAATTGTCATACCCACGGGCAATGAAGGTGCTGCCGGCCATCACTACAATGGGAAAATTGATAACAATGAAGTAAAAGAAATTGATTTTTTCATCTCACCTGGTTTAGAAAATATTTATTTATCCATTTGGAAAAATTTTTCCGATAACTTTGACATAGAATTGATTTTTCCTGACGGAACTTCGACTGGTATAATCGGCATTCAAGACCAAACAAGAACAATCAGAAAACCAAACGGTGCTATAAATATCTTCTATGCCCAACCCACTCATTATTCTAGTTCGCAAGAAATTTCAATCACGTTTCATTCTACCAATACACATCTTCCATCTGGCATTGCTAAATTGAGAATTCTTGCAAACGCAATTGTAGATGGGAACTTTGACATCTGGCTTCCCACACTTGAAGAAGTGACAGATCAAACTTTTTTTACAGAACCATCAATTTATAATACATTAACCATACCAAGTACCGCTGCCAAGGTTATACGTGTTGCAGGATATCATGATCAAACAGGAAACAGTGCTGCATTTTCTGGCAGAGGCGACATCTCGCCAAACCAAATCATTCCTGATATTGCTGCACCTGCAGTAGATGTTGTATCAACAAAAACAGGCGGCGGCTACGATACCTTTACAGGAACGAGCATTGCGGCTCCTTTCGTTACCGGTTCAGCTGCCCTAATGATGGAATGGGGCATCGTAAACAACAATGATCCTTTCCTTTATGGCGAACGCATTCGAGCTTTCTTACAAAAAGGTGCATCCAGAAGGAAAAATGAAATTTACCCTAATCCCGTTTTTGGTTATGGTGCATTATGTTTGGAAAATACAATGAATTATTTAGTAGACTATAGGTTAGGAGCGGATTATTTTTGGCTACAGATATGAATGTAAATGAAAATGACTTGCCTTTAAGTGATTTTATAAAATTACCCACAACTGTTGATTTTAACACATTAAATACAGACCGATTTAAACGCTATATCGCAGATAAGCCCTACATAAAAATCGGCACTGAGCTGTCCAACGACATTATTATCGCATACACAAATGCAATAAATATCCCTAAAATATTTGAAGATTTAGGAAGCGATTTTAATGAATTTTTCCCTAAAATTATGTCCCCTTTAGACAGCGAAAGTAACGAAAGTAGCGGTATTACGCAAATTTTAACTCAACCTTACTTAAACCTATCCGGCAGAGGCGTCATCATCGGTTTTATCGATACAGGTATCGATTATACACAAGAGGCCTTTACATTCGAAGATGGTTCAAGCAAAATTTTGTCTATTTGGGATCAATCCATAGACGGAAATAGACCAGAATCGCTCTATTTTGGTGCCGTCTACACACAAGATGATATCACCGCTGCAATAAAATCTGATGATCCATATGCAATTGTACCTTCTAAGGACACAGAGGGACACGGAACTTTTATTGCCTCTGTTGCAGCCAGTAACGAAAAAAACGAATATATCGGTTCTGCACCAAAAGCAAATATTATTTCCGTAAAACTACGTCGCGCCAGTGAATACTATATAGACAAATTCCTTTTACCACCTGAAAATCCAAACCTTTATGAGTCAACTGATTTTCTTTTAGGCATCAAATATATCCTAGACCAAGCAGAAGAATTAAATATGCCAGTCGTTATTTGCATTGCTATGGGTTCAAATACCAGCGGACACGACGGAAACACCCTACTTGAAGACTATATTTCTTTCCAAGCCCAAAGGCCGGAAAATGTCTTTGTCGCTGCGGCGGGCAATGAAAGCAATCAAAGACATCATTCACAAGGTATCATCCCAAGAACTGGTGCCACGCATACATTTAGCGTTAATGTTGGAAAACAAGATACTTCGTTTACCCTCTCCATCTTTGGTCCGGGATTTGACAAAATCTCCATCAGCGTTACCTCTCCCACTGGCGAGGTTGTTGCAAGAATTCCTTTTCGTGCAGGCTTAAAGTACACAGAACGTCTGCTCTTTGAGCGAACCTCAATCACCGTTGAATACTTTAAAAGCGTTAATAATACCATTTTTATTGGATTTCGAAATGCAACACAAGGCATTTGGGATGTTACATTATTTGGCGATTATATTATCAGCGGTGAATATTTCGTTTGGCTTCCTATCCAAGGGCAAGTCAACGAACTGGTTGAACTTTTAATGCCTGTGCCAGAATATACAATTGTCTATCCCGCCACCGCCCTAAGATGTATCACCTGTGGTGCATACAATAGCAACACAAATAGTCTCTATGTATCATCATCTTGGGGCCCAACACGATTGCCTCGTATCGCCCCCGATTTGGTTGCACCTGGGGTTGAGGTAAACGGAATTTACCCCACCGGATACGGAACAAAAACAGGAACCAGCGTAGCGGCGGCCATCACCGCTGGTGCAGCTGCACTCTTACTGGAATGGGGCATTGTTCACGGTAATATGCCCTCAATGGACGGCGATTTGGTTCGAACATTTTTAATTAGCGGATGTAGTCGTGATGAAAACATGACATACCCAAATACCAAATGGGGCTATGGAAAATTGAATTTATTCGGAAGTTTTTCTGTCATCAAAGAGTCCACGACTAATTACTATTTAACATAAAAAAACCATCAGGAGGTTCAATATATGGCTGATAGTCGATTATTTTTACGTTCTAACTATTTAGGAGGAACAGGCTTACTTCGCATTAACACTTACTTAACAAATATAGGCAAACCTGCCGAAAATGCCACAGTAACCGTCATAGATCCAGACAGCGATACAGTAATTGAAGAAATTAAAACCAATGCCCTCGGAGAAATTCCACCACTCACTTTAAATGCTCCCCCCATCGAATATTCGATGGAAAGTGATATGCCACGTCCGTTTAACCAATATAATGTTAAGGTCACCTTACCAGGGTATGAGGATGCAAGCGTAACAAATGTCCAGATTTATCCATCTACCACTGCAGTACAAGAAGTTTCTTTAACGCCAAAATTTGAAGATATTAATATACCCTATCCCGTATTATTTGG